>JBEGMS010000219.1:0-9148 GCA_041182985.1 Actinomycetota bacterium | reverse complement strand
CGCCTCCCAGGTCGCGGCCGCCTCGGCCGCCATCGCCGCCGCGAAGCCCGGGTGCGCCATGGCCGCGGTGGCGAAGTGCCCGCCCTGGCCGATGCCGGGGCCGCGGGCGTAGAACCCCGCGGCCTCGTCGAAGAGCGCCGCCTCCATGTACTGCGCGAAGGTGATCGGGCCGTCCGCGCGGATGCGCTCGACGAGGCGCTCGCGCAGCGAGCTCACGCGCGGCGCAGGAGCTCGCGGGTCAGGCAGGTCGGGCCGCCGTCGCCCTTGAGCGAGACGTCGGCGCCCGCGTAGGCGTGCACCTCGACGCCCTCGGCCTCCATGGCCCGGCGGATCCCGGGATTGCCGTCCAGCACGACGACGACGCCCGGGCGCACCGCGAGGATGTTGCAGCCCATCGACAGGTACTCCTCCTCGTCGAGCGGGAGGATGCGGATGCCGCG
Source organism: Actinomycetota bacterium (assembly GCA_041182985.1). Lineage (GTDB taxonomy): Bacteria > Actinomycetota > Thermoleophilia > Gaiellales > F1-60-MAGs149 > F1-60-MAGs149. Next base: position 8,708 of record JBEGMS010000219.1, on the reverse strand, counting down.
CTCCTGCAGCTCCTGGATCAGGGTGACGGGCGCGAGCGGCTCGAACACCACCGCGAGGTCGCGGGCGACCGGCGAGATGAAGCTCATCAGGTGCAGGACGTGCGCGGGGCCCTGGTCGTGCGGCAGGTCGAAGCGCAGGGTGCGGGCGCCCTCGGCGGCGAGGATCTCGTCGAGCTGGCGGTGCGCCTCGGCGTTCGTGCGGTAGCCGCGCGCCACGGCGAGGGTCCGCTCGTCGAGCCAGACCATGTCGCCGCCGTCGGCCGTGGCGGACCCGGTCAGGCGACCCGCGATCGGCACGCCGGCCGCCTCGAGGTCGGGCACCATCGCCTCGCCCTCGCCCACGCGGGCCGGCTTGGCGGCCTGCAGCACGATCGCGCCCCGGGCGGACACCCAGACGGGGTCGCAGACGTAGACGGCATCGACGAGCCCCGCGGCCGGCTCCGCCACGACGACCTCGCACCCGAGGTCCGCGAGCAGGGCGCCGAAGGCCTCGTGCTCGGCGAGGAGGTTGGCGGGGTCGGGGGTGCGCCAGCCCGCGCCGGCGAAGTCGCCGGTCGTGACGGGGCGGCGGATCAGCACCCGGCGCAGCGGGTCCACCATCGAGCTGACGCCGTACGCGGGAGCCTCGGACATGCGCCGCAGGGTACCCGCTCAGGGGGTGTAGACGCCGACCCCGAGCACGAGCACGGCGGCGAGCACGAGGGACGCCGGCAGCGCCACACGCAGGAGGCGCCCGAGGCGCGGGCGGCTCGCGACGTGCATGGCGACCAGCCACATGACGACGAAGACCCCCATCCCGTAGCGGGGCAGGGCGAGGTAGGTGCCCGCGAAGACCGGCAGGGCGATCGCGAGCGAGCCGTAGAGCAGGTACTCGGGCGGCAGGCGGCGGCGCACCCAGCCCTCGATCAGGACGAGCGCCCACAGCATCGCGCAGGCCGTGTCGAAGACGTAGCCGAGCCGCTCCGGGTCGTGGGCGGCCACGTAGAGCCCGTTGAGGACGGCGATCGGCATCGCCAGGACCAGGAGCAGGTTGGCGCCGCGGCCCCAGCCCGCGGACTGCGCGGACTGCGTCGCGAACGGATCGCCCGTGCGGTAGTAGAGGTAGACGCCGAACGCCACGTAGGCGATCGGCAGCAGGGCGAGCGGGAGGAGGCGCAGCGCGAAGCGGCGGCTGAGGCGCCGGCCCTCGTCGCGCCAGAGCCGCACCACGAGCGCGGGCACGAGCATGATCCCCGTCGGCCGGGTCAGGACGGCGAGCACGCCGACGAGGCACGAGCCGGCGAAGCGGCGCGCCTCGAGCAGGACGAACGGCAGCACGGTCAGGAGCAGGTACAGGCTCTCCGTGTACGCCGCCGAGAAGACGAAGGCGACCGGGAAGAACGCGGTCAGCCAGACCGTGGTGCGGGCGATGCGCTCGCCGGAGCGCCGCTCGACGAGGCGGTGCAGGAGGACGAGGGCGGCGAGGAAGCAGGCCGTCGAGATGACCACGCCGGCCGCGAGGTAGGAGACGTCGAGGGCGCGCGCGACGGCCCGCATCATCAACGGGTACAGCGGCGAGAAGGCGACGCCGTTGCCGTGCGCCACCGTGGGGTCGTAGCCGTAGTCGGCGATGCGCTGGTACCAGATCCCGTCCCAGCGGCCGAAGGGGGCGATCAGGGCGGACCCGAGCGACTGGCCGGGGTCGCGCTCCGCGATGCCGATCACGCCGACGACGGCGAAGGTCAGGAGGCGGGACAGGAGGCCGACGGCGAGCGGGTAGCGCCACCCCGCGAGGGCGCCGCGGGCCGGCGCGGCGAGGGCCCCGGCGACGGCCATCGCCGGCTAGGCGTCCTCGGGCTTCTTCGCGATGACCGTGAAGATGTCGCCCAGGGAGACGCCGACGGTGCGCTCGGCGAGGCCCGCGCGCTCGAGCGCGCGGCCGACGAGCCGCCCCGCCGTCGGCGAGTAGGCGTCGAGCCGCGAGGCGAGGTAGGTGAGGCGCACGCGGCGCACGTGCGTCGCCACCTCGCAGATCTGGAAGCCCTCGCGGCGCAGCATCTCGGGGAGCGTCTGGCGCGAGAAGTAGACGAGGTGCATCTGCATGTACCAGGGCCAGCGGCGCCCGGCCGCCTTCGCGAACAGCGAGTCGACGTCCATCGTGGAGACGGCGAAGATGCCGCCCGGGCGGAGCGCCGCGTGGATCGCGCGGACGTCGAGGGCGGGGTCGGGCAGATGCTCGATCACGTCCCAGAGGGTGATGACGTCGTAGCCGCCCTCGGGCAGCGGCGCATCCTCGACCGCCCCGCAGTGGACGCTGCCGCCGATCCGGCCGCGCGCGATCTCCGACCCCCAGCGCGAGGGCTCGACGCCCGCGACCTCGTAGCCCGCCGCCTCGGCGAGCGTGAGGAAGGTGCCGACGTGGCAGCCGACGTCGAGCAGGCGGCCCGACGGGCGGTAGCGGCGGACGAGCTCGAGGCTCTCCGCGAACGTCTCGAGACGGCCCTGCTCCTCCTCGATGTACTCCTGGTCCTCGACCTCGCCGTAGTTCTCGACGACGGCCTCGTGGTGGGGCCGCGGGTTCATGTAGACGAGGTGGCAGGAGCGGCACTCGACGATCCGGCCGTGCTCGCCGAAGGCGCTCGACGTGCACGTGTAGTGCACGCGCGGGTCGGCGACGCGGGTGCCCATCGTGTCCTCGACCTTGACGCGGTAGTCGTCGGCGCCGCAGAGCGGGCAGCGCACGGGCACCTGCGTCGGGTGGCGCAGGTCGCCGCTGGAGGCCTGGGTGTCGGTCTGCTCGCTGCTCATGGGTTCGGTGTCGGGGCTAGCGCCCGAAGCGGGCCTCGGAGATCGGGGGGACGAGGGGACCGGCCAGGCGGTTGAGCCGGCCGGGGCGGGCGATCAGGCGCCCCGCGAGCCACCAGGCGAGCAGGGCGACCGCGATGCCGACGAGGATATCGGAAACGTAGTGGTCACCGAAGTAGACGATCGTGAACCACATCGCCACGGGGTAGATGCACATCACGTAGCCGAAGCGCCGCCGCCAGGCGAGCGCGAAGATCGCGACCAGGGTCGAGTAGGCCGTGTGCAGGGACGGGACGGCCGCGTACGGGTTGGGCAGGACGAGGCTCTCGATGAACGACTTGCCGGCCTGCACGGGCGCGGCGTCGGCCTGCACGTAGCCGATCTTGACCAGCTCGGGCAGGAGGCCGATCTGCGCGGCGGCCCACGGCGGCGCGGCCGGGTAGACGAGGAAGATCAGGGCGCCCATGAACGAGCAGCCCACGATCGTGAGCAGCGCGCGGTAGTAGAGCGCGCGGTTCTCGAGCCAGATCAGGAACATCAGGGTCGGCGGCACGATGAAGTGGGCCCGGTTGAGCAGGCCGAGCACGTGGTCGTACCACTGCACCGTGCCGCTCCACAGCCACTGCTGCACGACGACGGGCGGGATGTTGCCGAAGAAGACGATGCGGTCGAAGTCGAGGTGCGGCATGTAGTACGGCTCGGGCCGCAGGAGGTGCGCGACGCCGCGCATGTGCTCGTACAGGTAGATCCCGACGATCAGGGGCAGGAAGTCCCGGATGTAGCCCTTCCAGATGCCGAGCGCGATCGCGGGGACGAGCAGGATCACGAAGTAGCGGTCCGGCGACAGGAAGACGCCCCGCAGCAGGATCATCCCGCCGAGGCCGACCACGTAGGCGACCACGAGCACGATCACGCGCTCGCGGGTCCAGAGCGGGGCGGTGGGCAGACGGGCGGCGTCGCCGGCGCGGGTCGGGGAATCAGTCGACGCCATCGGTTCGTTCCCCTACAGGGTACGTCCTCCACGGGGCGACCTGCGAAGCACTCGTCGACATGCCCGCCGCCACCGACCTCACCCCCGCCGAGCAGCTCGCCGCGCTGCGCACGGGCTGCGGGGTCGCCGCGCCCCCCGTGGGCGCCGTCGAGGTCGCCGGCCCGGACGCCGAGTCGCTGCTCCAGAACGTCCTCTCCCAGGACCTGGTCGGCATGGCGGAGGGCGAGGTGCGCCGCGCGCTGCTCCTGACGCCGAAGGCGCGGATCGTGGCCGACCTGCGGGTCCTGGCCCGCGGCGACGGCCGCTTCCTGCTCCTGACGGAGCCGGCGGCCGCGGCGCCCCTCGCCGCGCAGCTCGTGCGCTTCCGGCTCGCCGCCAAGGCCGAGATCGCGGAGACGGCGCACTGGTCGCTCGTCCGCCTCGTCGGCCCCGGCGCAGCGGCCATCGAGCTGCCGGGACCGCGCATCGCCGGCACCCTCGGCGAGCTCCCGGCGGTCGACGTGGTCGTGCCCACGATCGGGCTGATGGGGTCGCTCGATGCCGCGATACGGGCCGGGGCCGCACCCGTGGCCGAGGAGGCGCTCGAGGCGCTGCGGGTCGAGGCGGGCGAGGTCCGGCTCGGGCACGACGCCGACGAGCGCTGGATGCCGGCCGAGGTGGGCCTCGTGGACGCGGCGGTCTCGTTCGACAAGGGCTGCTTCATCGGGCAGGAGCCCGTCACCCGCCTGCACCGGCGCGGCCACGCCAACCGCGCCCCGCTGCGGCTCGCCCTGGCGGGGCCGGTCGCGCCGGGCGCCGCGCTCGAGCAGGACGGGCGCGAGGTGGGCGTCGTCACGTCCGTCGCCGGGCCCCCGTGGCTCGAGGAGGTGCGGGCGATCGCGATCGCCCGCGTCGACCTCGACCCCGCGGGCCCGCTGACGTCCGCCGGCGTCGCCGCCCGGCCCGCGTAGCGGCCCGCGTGCAGCCGATCGGCGGTCGGGCCGCAGCCCCGGGACCCTGCGGGCTGCCAGCGTGGGTCTGTGATCCGACGAGGAGCGTAGGCCCATGAGCGACACCCCTTCCATCGCGGACCGCATGCGGGAGCTCATCGAGCATGAGCCGCCCGGTGACGGCCGCGTCCGCAACCACCTCTCCGTGACCGGCTCGCCGGCCGCGATGCGCGGGTTCATCGAGGACTGCCGCACGAACGGCGGCGCCCGCATCCTCACGATCGGCGACCAGGCGATGCCGATCCGCTGGGAGCGCCACGCCGCGCGCTCGACCAGCGGCACGTGGGTGCGGATCGACCCGGGCCGCGAGCCCCTCGAGGGCTCCGAGCACGAGGAGGGCGCCCGCGCGGAGTTCGCGTTCGGCTCGGACGCCCCCCTCGACGAGGCGCTCGGTGAGACGAGCCGGCGCCATCCCGACCTCGAGTTCCGCTACGCGGGGCTGCGCCACCACCGCCTGCGCTACGACGTCGCCCGGGGCGGCCTCTGGAAGGGTGGCGAGCGCGTCGCCGAGGCCGAGGAGCCCGCCACGACGCACCACGAGGAGGGCGAGCAGATGGCGACGCTGATCCGGGACGTCGAGGCGCTCGAGGTCCCGCACGCGGCGTAGGACGCGCGAGGGGCCCCGGTGCGAGCACCGGGGCCCCTCGTCGCATGCGCCCGGGACGACTCGAACGTCCGACCTCTGCCTCCGCAGGGCAGCGCTCTATCCGCTGAGCTACGGGCGCGCGGAAGCCGCAGGATAGCCCAGACGCGGGCCCGGGCGCGCGGTCAGTACGGGCGGACGGCGCCCTGGTAGTCGCTGCGGTCCGACATCGAGGAGATCTTGACGACGTCGCCGGTCTGCGGGGCGTGGATGTACTGGCCGCCGCCGATGTACATGCCCATGTGGCCGAGGTCCGCCCGGAAGAACACGAGGTCGCCCGGCAGGAGCTGGTCCGCGGGGACGCGGACGCCCTCGTTCCACTGGGCGCCGGTGAAGTGCGAGAGGCCGACGCCGACCTGCGCGTAGGCGTACTTGGTCAGGCCCGAGCAGTCGAAGCCGCTCGGCGACTCGCCGCCCCAGACGTACGGCGTGCCGAGGTACTGCATCGCCACGGACACGGCCTGCGCGCCGATCGAGCCGTCGGTCGGCGGCAGCTCGATCGCCTCCACGACGGCCGCGGCGGCGCCGAGATCGGCGGACCCGCCGATCGCGATGTCGTCGCCGCCTCCGCCGCCCTGGTTCGCCTGCTCCTGGGCGGCGAGCGCGGCGAGGGCCTGTTGGCGGATCCGCTCCTGGCGGGCCTGCTCCTCGGCGATCAGCTGGGCGATCTCGTCCTCGAGGCCGGCGGCGAGCGACTGCTGCTCGGCGATGCCCTGCTCGATCGCGGCGCGCTCGGCCTCGCGCTGGGCGCGCAGCTCCTTGGCACGCGCCTCCTGGCGGTCCAGCTTGCCCTGGCGCTCGTTGAGGGAGCGGCGGTCGGCCTGCAGGCCGGAGATCAGGTCGCCGGCCTGGTTCTGCGTGCGCGTGAAGAGCTCCGTGACCGCGAGCGCCTCGGCGAGCGTCTCCTGGCCGAGCACCGACGCCAGCAGGTCGGGCTCGCCGACGCGGTAGGACTGCTCGAGCTTGCGGTGCAGCTCGGCCTGCGTCCGACGCAGGTTGTCCTTCGTGACGCGGATCATCTTGCGGTTGAAGGCGATGTCCTCCTCGACCTGGTCGAGCTCGAGGACGGCCTGGTTGTAGCGCTCGATCGCCGGCGTCAGCTCCTCGCCGAGCCGCGCCATCTCCGCGCGGGCGGCCTCGGCCTGGGCGCGCTTCGAGGCGATGTCCGACTGCGCCCCCGCCGAGCCGGGGAGGGCGGCGACGAGCGCCAGCGCGACCACCGCCACGAGGGCGGCGAGGCGGGCAGGGTGCAGCGGGACGGCGGGCATCAGAGGCGGATTCGCAGCCCGATGGCGCATTCCTGCGCCTCCACGCGCCGGACGGCGGGCGGCGGGCCGCATCGACGGTGCGGTCTGTGATCACCTTATCACCGGTTTCGCCGCAGTCCGGATCACGAAACGGCAACGGCGGCGGGGTACGATCCGGGCGTGGAGACCGCGTCCGGCGTGCAGTGGCTGCTCTGGCTCGGCGTGGCCGCGGCCATCCTCGCCGTCGCCGTCGTGTCGGTCGGCAACGTGCTCCTGCGCGGCCCGCGCGGGTCGGACGTGCCGATCTGGGGCGGCGCCCTGCGCGCGATCGGCCTCGTCCTGGCCGTCGCGTCGATCGGCCTGATCGGCGCCTGGTTCATCACGCGCTGAACCCGCGCGCCCGTTCGCGGGCCGCTGGTATCGTGCGGCCGCGCGGCGAGGTAGCTCAGTTGGTAGAGCACGCGACTGAAAATCGCGGTGTCCCCGGTTCGAGCCCGGGCCTCGCCACTTCCCCGTGACGGTGCGCGCCGATCCGGTGCGCCGAGCGGGCGTTCAGGGTGCGGCGGAGCACGACCGGCGCGGGTCCGACGCGCAGCGGGTGCAGCGTGCGAATCCCCGGTCTGAAGTGGTCAGATAAAGTGACCATATGGCCGCCGCCGACCTCCCCGAGTCGATCGCCATCACCGAATGCAAGGCGCACCTGCTGCGCCTCGCCGATGACGTCGCGCGGACGGGCCGGTCGATCGTCGTGACGCGCCACGGGAGGCCGCTGGTCCGGATCACGCCGGCCGAGGAGCCGATGCCGGTCTCGCTGAAGGGAACCGCGCGCCAGCTCGTGAGCGACGAGGAGTTCATCGCGCCGTTCGCCGAGCAGTGGGATGCGGATCCGTGGTGGATGGCCGATGCCTGATGCCGACCTCGTCGTCGACACGCACGTCTGGCTGTGGAGCGTCCTCGAGGATGCGCAGCGCCTGACCGGAGCCGCGTCCCGGCGCCTCCGGCGGGCGACGACGGCGGCAGTGCCGGCGATTGCGCAGTGGGAGGCCGCGCTGCTCGTCGCCGGCGGGCGCCTCGCGCTCGACCGGCCGGCACGGGACTGGATCAGCGCGGCGGCGGCGCTGGAGCCGTTCTCGATCGCGCCGCTGAACCCGGAGATCGCCGTCGTCGCGGCGGACCTCCAGCGCGAGGGCTTCCACGGCGATCCGGCCGACCGGATGATCTACGCCACCGCCCGCGTGCTCGACGCCCCGCTGCTCACCGCCGATCGGCGCATCCACGCGTTCGACCGGGCGCTCCCGCGGTCGCGCGGTCGGCGCGTGATCTGGGACTGACCGCTACCGCGCGGTGATCCGGACCGGGAACTCCTTGAGCCCGTTGGTGAAGTTCGAGACCAGCCGCCGCTCGGGACCGGTCTGCTCGATCGACTTCAGCCGCGGGAACAGCTGCTCGTAGAGGACCTGGATCTCGAGGCGCGCGAGGTGCGTGCCGATGCAGTAGTGGGGGCCGCCGCGGCCGAAGGCGAGGTGCTCGTCCTTCTTGCGCGTGAAGTCAAGCCGGTGCGGGTCCGGGAAGGCATCGGGGTCGCGGTTGGCCGCCGCGAACCAGACGACGACGCGCTCGCCCTCCTTGACCTCGACGCCGCGGATCTCGGTGTCCTCGGTGGCGGTGCGCCGGAAGTGCCAGACCGGCGACGCGATCCGCACGAGCTCGTCGACCGACTGCGGGGTGACGGCGCCCGGGGCGCTGAACTCGGCCATCGCGCGGTCGTCGTGCAGGAGCGCGAGCAGCCCGAGCGCCATCGACTGGCGCGTCGTCTCGTTGCCGGCGACGACGAACAGGGCGAAGTTGTTGTCGAGGTCGCGGTCGCCGAGCGGGCAGCCGCCGATCTCCATGGTGGCGAGGACGGACAGCACGTCGTCCTCGGGCTGGGCGCGGCGGCGGTCGATCGTCTCGCGGCCCATCGCGCACAGCTCGGCGGCGGCCTCGCTGCCGAACGGCAGGTACTTGTAGGCCTCGGCCTCGGGCGAGCCCACGACGTACTTGGCGATCTCGGG
>JBEGMS010000218.1:0-2837 GCA_041182985.1 Actinomycetota bacterium | reverse complement strand
GAGCTTGGCCGTGATCGTCACCTTCTTGCCCTTCTGGTCGGAGGCGGTGACGGGAAGGGCGAGCACGACGACGGCCGCGGTCGCGAGGACGAGGAGGCGCTGGAGGCGTGTCATGTCCACGATGCTACGCCGCGCGCGCGCCGGCGTCCACCCGACCGATCAGTCGGCGGCTTCGCCGTCGACGACGGCGAGCGCACGGCGGATCGGCCGCGGCAGGTTGAACGAGACGTCCTCGTGGACGGTCTCGATCTCCGACACGGGAACGGGCCCGTGGCGCTCCTCGAACCACGCGATGACGCGGCGCACGAGGCGCTCCGGCGCCGACGCCCCGGACGTGATCCCGACGCGTTCGACGCCGTCGAGCCAGGCCGGGTCGATCTCGGTCTCGTCCTCGATCAGGTGGCTCTGGACGCCCGCCTCGCGGGCGACCTCGACGAGCCGGCACGAGTTCGACGAGTTGGCCGAGCCGATGACGAGCACGAGGTCGGTGGCCCGGGCGAGCTCCTTGACGGCCGCCTGCCGGTTGGAGGTCGCGTAGCAGATGTCGTCCTTCGCGGGCGCCTCGATCCACGGATAGCGGACCTTCAGCGCCTCGATGATGCCGCGGGTCTCGTCCACGGACAGCGTCGTCTGGGTCAGGTAGGCGAGCGGCTGCGCGGGGTCGTAGCCGGGCAGGCCCGCGACGTCCGACTCGGTCTCCACGAGCGTCATCGCCTCGGGTGCCTCGCCCATGGTGCCGACGACCTCCTCGTGGCCCTGGTGGCCGATCAGGAGCATCCGGTAGCCGCGCTGCGCGTAGCGCTTGGCCTCGCTGTGCACCTTGGTGACCAGGGGGCAGGTCGCGTCGACGACGTCGAGGTGGCGCTCGGCGGACTCCGCGTGCACCGTGGGCGCGACCCCGTGGGCGGAGAAGACCACCGTGGCCCCCTCGGGCACCTCGGCCACCTCGTCGACGAAGATCGCGCCGCGGGCCTCGAGGTCGCGGACGACGTGCAGGTTGTGGACGATCTGCTTGCGCACGTAGACCGGGGCGCCCTGCAGCTCGAGGGCGCGCTCGACGGTCTCCACGGCGCGATCCACGCCGGCGCAGTAGCCGCGCGGGGCGGCGAGGATCAGCTCGATGGGGGCCACGGGTCGAAGGATACCGTCCTGCCCATCGCAGGCGGCGCCCCGATCGGCCGTACGATGCCCGCGTGACGCGCCGCCCACCCGCCGTCCCGCTCGCGATCGTCCTGTTCGGGCTGCTCGTCGTGGCCCAGCTCTACTACCCGCAGGCGCCCGCCGCCTGGGTCGACCGGATGACGGTCCTGACCGTGCTGCTCTTCCTCGGTGCGTCGATGGCGGCCGCCTGGGCGCGGTCCGGGCCGCGCTTCGCGCTCTCCCTCGCGGGTCTTGGGTTCCTCGTGGGCTACGCCTCCGAGGTGGTCGGCGTGGCCACCGGCTTCCCCTTCAGCGAGTACTTCTACACCGAGCGGCTGCAGCCGCAGCTCCTCGACGTGCCGATCGTGATTCCGCTGGCCTGGGCGATGATGGCCTACCCCGCCTGGCGGATCGGCGAGCTGGTCGGCTCGACGCCGCTCGTGCGAGCGGTCGTGGCGGCCGGGGCGCTGACCGCATGGGACGTCGCCCTCGATCCCCAGATGGTCGGCATCGGCTACTGGGAGTGGCCCAACGGCGGGGCGTACGTCGGGATCCCGCTCGTCAACTTCCTCGGCTGGTTCGCGGTCGGCCTCGTGCTGTTCGGCTGGTGGGCGCTCGTCGCCCGCGTGCCCCACCTCCCGAGCCGGCGCACGCTCGTCGACGCCCTCGGCCCGCTCCTGTACGCGTGGACCTGGATCGGCGAGACGGTCGCCCACGCGCTGTTCTTCGCCGGCTACGGCGTCGCGCTCGCGAGCTTCGTGGCGATGGGCCTGTTCGCCGTGCCGGCGCTCCTGCGCCTGCGTGCCGGGGAGCCGGGCTGATGCGCGCGATCGTGATCGGCGCGGGGGTCGGGGGGCTCGGCGCGGCGGTGCGCCTCGTCGGCGCAGGCGCCGAGGTGCTCGTCCTCGAGGCGGGGGAGCGGGTCGGCGGCAAGCTCGGGACCGAGCGGGCAGAGGGCCACGTCTTCGACACGGGGCCGTCGCTCCTGACCATGCCGTTCACGATCGCCGACACCCTCGCCGCCGCCGGCGTCGACCTGCAGGACCGGCTCGAGCTCCTGCCCGTCGCGCCCCTCTGCCGCTACCGCTGGTCCGACGGCACGCTGCTCGACAGCGCCTGCGACCCCGACGCGATGGCCGCGGCGGTGGAGGCGCTCGAGCCCGGCGCCGGCGCGCACTGGCGGGACATGGTCGAGCAGGGCCGGCGCACCTGGGAGCTGAGCCTGCCCTTGTTCCTGTCCGAGCCGTTCGGCAGCCCGCTCGACCTCGCGCGCCGCAGCGGCACGCCGGTCGACCCACGCGACATCCTCGCCCACACGACCCTCGACCGCTTCGCCGCGCGCCGCTTCGCCGATCCGCGCCTGCGGCAGCTGGTCGAGCGCTACGCGACCTACTCCGGTGCCGACCCGGCCCGCGCGCCCGCCACGATGGCGGTGATCCCGTACGCGGAGTCGGCCTACGGGGCCTGGCATCCCGCCCGCGGGATGCACCGGATCGCCGAGGTGCTGCGCGACGTCGCGGTCGAGCGCGGGGCGGTGGTGCGCACCGGGACGCGCGTCGCCCGCGTCCTCGTCGAGGGCGGCCGCGCGGTCGGCGTGGAGACCGCGGACGGCGCGCGCCACGCGGCCGACTGCGTGATCGCCAACTGCGACGCGGCGACGCTCTACGGCTCGCTCCTCGACGCGCCGAAGCAGTCCC
>JBEGMS010000217.1:0-7073 GCA_041182985.1 Actinomycetota bacterium | reverse complement strand
GTCGAGCCCCGGGAAGGCCGTCGCGAGCTCGTCGACCCGGTAGAGGTGGTCGAGTGCCTTCGGGCCGCCCGTGCCGTAGGCGAGCTGGCCCGGGCCGTAGCCCTCGAGCAGGAGCAGGCCGCCGGGCCGCAGCGCCGCGGCCATCTGCCCGAACATCCGCGCGCGCCCGACGGGGTCGGTGAACTGGATGAAGATCGCGACGACCGCGTCGTAGGCCGCGACGGGCCAGTCCCACTCCTCGAGGTCGGCCTGCTCGAAGCGCACCGTGACGCCGCGCTCGGCGGCCAGCCGCTCGGCCTTGACGAGCGCATTGGCCGCCGCCTCGACGGCGTGGACCTCGTGGCCGAGGCCGGCCAGGAAGGTCGAGTTGCGGCCCTCGCCGTCGGCGACGCAGAGGACCCGTCCCGCGGGGCCGAGGCGCCCGGCCTCGCGGGCGAGGAACGCGTTCGGCGCCGTCCCGAACAGGTAGCCGTCGCCCTCGAAGCGCTCCTCCCAGGTCCGGATGTTGGCCGTGCTCATGCGCGCGGTCAGCGTAGCCGCCCGCGCGGGCCCGGGGCGGGTCGGCGCGGACCCTGTGCAGCGGCGCGCTCGAGCCGCGCGCGTGCGGTCGTCCCGCGTCGCCCGGAGCCCGGGATGCTGCGGGCATGGACATCGCGAATACCGAGCGTATACTCCCGCGCATGCCCCTGGAGACCACCATCAAGGTCGATCGCGACCTGCGCGATCGCATCAACGCCGCCGCGCGTGCGCAGCGGATGACGCCGGCGCGCTTCCTCGACGTCCTGCTCGAGGACCACGAGGCGCAGCGCTGGGCGGAGGCCGCCGTGGCCGAGCTGGACGCGGCGCCGGCGGAGGTCCGGGCCGAGGAGCTGCGCGCCGCGCGATCGATGGACGCCACCCTCGCCGACGGGCTCGGGGCGGAGCCGCCCTACCCGCGCGAGCCGGGCGACTGGGAGCCCCTCGGGGACGACGCCGCGCCGGGCGACGGGGAACGCTGATGCCGCTCGAGCCCGGCGACGTCCTGTGGGCGGACCTCGGCGGCGGCGCGGGACACGAGCAGGAGGGGTGGCGGCCGGTCGTGGTCGTCTCCGCGGCGGCCCACGTCGCGCACCGGCAGGGCCTCGTGACGGTCGTGCCGTGCACGAGCGTCGAGCGTCCGTGGCTGTCCCGGGTCCCCCTGCGCGGCTCCCTGCGCCTGCGCCGCCCGACGTTCGCGATGACGGAGCAGGTGCGGACGATCGACCGCTCCCGCATCACGGGACGCGCGGGTCGCGTCGACCCCGTCTGCCGGAACGAGATCGCCCGCACGCTGCGCCGCCTCCTGATGCGGCCCCGCCCCTTCTCGGGCTAGGCGGTCTCGAGCCGCGCCGGCAGGCTCGTCCAGCCCTTCAGCGTGGTGTGCACCATCGGGACCGGCTCGCCGGCCGGCTCGAGCCGCGCCACCTGCCGGGCGAGCGCCGAGATCAGCGCGTCGGACTCCTGCCGCGAGATCGGCTGGCCGACGCACTGGTGGATGCCCATCCCGAAGGAGAGCTGGCCGCCGGCGTTGCGGTCGAGGTCGAAGGCGTCGGCATCGGCGCCCCAGCGGCGCGGGTCGCGGTTGGCGGCGCCGACGAGAGCAGCACCTTCGCGCCCTCGTCGAGCGCGACCCCGTCGACCTCCACGGGGCGGCTGGTGGTGCGGTAGAACGACTGGAACGGCGCCTCGAGCCGCAGCGCCTCGTCGATCGCGAAGCGGACGAGGCCCGGGTCGGCGTGCAGGCGCGCCCAGGCGTCGGGGTGGTCGAGCAGGAGGCGCAGCGTGTTGCCGATCGCGATGATCGTGGTGTCGAGCCCGGCCGACTGGAGCGCGCGCACGAGCAGGACGGCCCGCTCGGGGTCGATCAGGCCCTCGTCGGCGCGCTCCCAGATCTGCGCGCCCATCGAGCCGGGCGCGAGGCGCTCGCGGGCGCAGCGCTCCATCACGTAGTCGACCGTGTGCTCGCCGGCCTGGACGGTGCGCCGGTGGATCTCGTTGTCCGGGCCGAAGTAGGAGAAGTTCATCGCCCCGTGGGCGACGAGGTGCTCGGCGCGGCCTTCCCGGTCGATGCCGAGCGCGTCCCCGAAGACCCCGAGCGTGAAGGGCTCGGCGAGGTCGCGCACGAGGTCGACCTCGCCGCCGCGCGCGAGGAGCTCGGAGACCATCCGCTCGGCCACCGCGTCGAAGCCGGGCCTCAGCCGGCGCATGGCGCGCGGCGAGATCACGCCGGTGACGGCCTCGCGCATGGGGGTGTGGCGAGGCGGGTCCGACTCGAGGATGCCCTGCGGGCGCCAGTTGGGGGTGACGTGGAGGTTGACGGGGCCGACGCCGGCGCCGGAGATGAAGGTCTCGTGGTCGACGAGGATCGCGTGGACCGCATCGAAGTGCGTGACGGCGTGGACCTGGTGGCGGGACAGCCAGACCGCGGTCTCCTCGGCCAGCATCCGCCGGAACAGCGGGTACGGGTCGACGAGGACGTCCGCGGCGTAGGGGTCGTCGTCGAAGACCGGGACGTGGGGGGCGGGCGCCGCGGGCACGGGGCTACCCTACCGCGCCGGGCGTGTGCGATGCTCTCCCCGTGGCCGACCACGCCTTCACGGTGGAGCTGCGCGACGGCACCGAGGTCGCCGTGGCCGCCGACCAGACCATCCTCGACGCCCTCGAGCGGGCCGGCCGGCGCGTCCTCACCTCGTGCCGCGAGGGCAACTGCGGCACCTGCGAGACGGCCGTCGTCGAGGGCGCGATCGACCATCGCGACCACGTCCTCGACGACGAGGAGCGCGCGGCGGGCGACGTGATGATGATCTGCGTGTCGCGCGCGGCCGGCGACCGGCTCGCGCTCGACCTCTAGGGCCCGCTACTGCGGCGGAGCCGGCAGCGGCGGCTGCTGCAGCGGCGGGGGTGCGGGCAGGGGCGTGTCGATCGTCGTGTCGAACGGCTTGGCGTAGAACGCGCGGTCGTAGATCTCGGCGCTGCGGTCGACCGCGACGAGGGTGCCCGTGAGGGGCCTGCCGCCCTTGAGGGCGGGCTTGCCGCCGACGGTCAGCCGGCCGTCGACGAGCGCCACGAGGCGGCCCTGGTCGTCGCGCAGGGCCGGGCCGCCGCCGGCGGCGGCACGCGGCACGACCTCGCCCTTCGGGCCGGTGTCGAGGCCCGTCGCGGCCTTCGCCAGCCGCCGCTGCCCGGTCGGCTTGAGCTGCTCGTCGAAGCGCAGGATCCGGCGGCCGTCGGCGGCGAGCGCGGCGATGCCCGCCTCGGTGACCACGAGGTCGATGATCGGCGTGCCGGCCTTGGCCGTCCTGCGCGGTGCGTCGGGTGCGATCCGCACCAGCGCGGCGCCGGCGGCGACGTAGAGCTCGCCGTGGCGGCCCTCGGCGATCGCGGTCGCGCCCTTGACGGTCGCGAGGACCTCGTCGGCGAGGCGCCGTCCCTTTGCGGCGGGCCCGGCGCCGATGCGCCGGATCGTGCCCTTGCGGCCGAGCACGGTCGGCAGGCCCGTGCGCGGCGAGAGCGATACGTCGACGGCGCCGTCCGGGAGCGGGATCCGGTCGTCGGGCGGGTCGCCGGGGAGGAACGGGCCGGGCGTCAGGCGCACGAGGCGGTCGCCGTCGGCGAGCCAGTAGCGCTGCGGCGACAGCGCCACGTAGCCCTCGAGGTAGCCGCCCGAGCGGTCCGTCATGGCGATCAGGTCGATGTCGACGACCGTGGCCGTCCCCGCGACCGTCTGCTCGACGCGCCGGGTCCCCTCCTGCACCGAGTGGGTGTCGTCCGCGTAGGGCGACTGGACGCGGTCGCGGACGCCGTTCGTCCAGGGGTCGCGGAAGGCGATGTCCCCGGAGCGGAAGCCCGGGCGGCGCGCCTCGACGTGCGTCATCGCGACCACGTGGCCGCCGTTGCGCCGCAGGTAGGTCCCGTTCGCGTCGGAGGCGCTCCCGTACCAGCCGAAGGTGGCGATCATGACGCCGCCGGCGAGGCCGACGTCGACGAACTCGCGCAGGGTCGGGGAGCGCAGCTCCCGGCCGCCGAAGTAGCGCACGCTGTCGACCTGGACCGAGCGCAGGATCGCGCCGCCGGAGGTGCGGCTGCGCAGGACGCGGGTGTAGTCGGGCATCAACGTGCCGCTGTTCTCGTCGGTGCCCATCTCGACGGCGAGGTCGTCGATCTCCGCGACGGCCGCGGCGTAGGACTCGGGCGCCGCGTAGTCGATCCGGCCGTCGACGCCGGTCCGGAAGCCGCGCGTGGCGAGCAGGGCGAGCACGTCGGCGCTGCCCGTCGGCGCGCAGTGGTTGCGGCCGTCGTTGGGCAGGCCCGGGATCGCGGCATCGCCCTCGGCCCGCAGCTGGTCGAGGTCGGGGATGCCGCCGACCGTCCAGGAGACGCCGCCCGGGGCGAACGCCGGGGTGAAGGTCGCGACCGGCGGCGGGCCGGCCGCGGCCGCGGGTGCGGCCCAGGCGAGGGCGAGCAGTGCGGGGATCAGGATGCGGCGCACGGGGCGAGTCTAGGAGACGGGAGCCGTCCGGTGTCTGGCGTCAGGCGCCGAGCGCCCGGATCGCCCCGTACAGCACCTCGGCGGCGAGCGCCGCGTCGCGGGTGTCGGAGTCCTCGAGCGGCGTGTGCGAGAGGCCGTCCTTGCAGGGCACGAACATCATCGCGGTCGGCACGCGGTCGGCCACGCACATCGTGTCGTGGGCGGCGCCCGACGGCATCACCATGAAGGGCTCGCCCGTCGCCTCGGCCTCCGCGGTCAGCGCCGCCACGATCCCGTCGTCCATGGGCGTCACGTCGAGGCCCTGGCGCTCGACCCACTCGAAGCCCACGCCGCGGGCGTCGGCCCGCTCCTTCGCGTAGGGCACGATGCGGTCGCGCAGCTCGAGGTGGCCGCCCGTCACCGAGCGCGTGTCGAGCGAGACGCGCATGCCGCCCGGCACGACGTTGATCAGGCTCGGGAACGACTCGATCTCGCCCGTGGTGCCGACGGTGGTGTCGCCGATCTCGTTGGCCAGCCGCTCGACCTCGAGGATCGTCTCGGCGGCCGGGATCGCGGCGTCGACCCGGAAGTCCATCGGGGTGGCGCCCGCGTGGTCGGCGCGGCCCGTGAAGTGGAGGTCGCCGTGCACGTAGCCGGCGATCGCGTGGACGATGCCGAGCCGGTTGCCGGTGTCCTGGAGGACGCGGCCCTGCTCGATGTGCACCTCGACCCAGCCGGTCAGCCCGTCGAGCTCGGTGATCGACTCGCGCCAGTCCTCGACCGGGTAGCCGGCGGCCCTGGCCGCATCCCAGAAGGGCACGCCCTCGGGGCTCAGGAACTTGCCCTTCAGCTCCTCCTCGGTCACGCGCTGCAGCATGATCCGCGAGCCGAGCAGCATCTGCCCGAAGCCCGAGCCCTCCTCCTCGAGGAAGCTGATCAGCCGCAGCGGCACGTGCTCGCCCGACTCCTGGGCGAGCCGGCAGACCTCGAGCGCCGTCACGACGCCGAGCGTGCCGTCGTACTTGCCGCCGTTGCGGTTCGAGTCGCAGTGCGAGCCGATCCCGAAGGCCGGGGCGCCCTTCGGCACGTTCGAGGCCACGAGGGTGCCGACGGGGTCGCGCCGGACCTCGAAGCCGATCTGCTCGAGCTCGGCCGTGAAGTAGCGCAGCGTGTTCTCGTAGACGTCGGTGTAGGCGTAGCGGCGGATGCACTCCGACGACTCGGTGTAGTCGGGACCCGCGAGGGTCTCGATGTCGTTCTCGATCCGCGCGGCGGAGCGGTCGCGGTCGATCGTCACGGTCCTGGCCATCGGCTCTTCCCCTTCGGTCCCCGGCGCGGTCCTACACGGCGACGTCGCCGAAGGCGCCGGCCTCGGCGAGTCGGTCGATCTCCCCGTCGTCCAGCCCGGCGAGGTCGCGCAGCACCTCGCGCGTGTGCTCGCCGCGCCTGGGCGCGGGGTGGAGCTCCTCCATCGCGCCCTCCATCCGCAGCGGCGAGCGGATCTGGCGGACGGTGCCGAGCACGGGGTGCTCGGTCTCGGCGATCAGGTCGCGCGCGATCGTCTGCGGGTCGGCGCAGGCCTCCTCGATCGAGTAGATCGGGCCCGACGGCACGTCGGCGGCGGCGAGCGCCTCGACCCAGTGCGCGGTCGTGTTCGCGCGCAGCGCCTGCTCGAGCTCGGCGACGCAGGCGTCGCGGTGCTCGAGGCGGGCCGGCATCGTGGCGTAGCGCTCGTCCTCGAGCATCCACTCGGTGCCGATCGCGCCGCACAGGCTCTCGAAGAACTTCTGCTTGGCGCAGGCGATCACGATCCAGCCGTCGGCCGTCGGGAAGTTCCCGAAGGGCACGATCGACGGGTGCGACGAGTTGCGCGTGCGGATCGGCTCCCAGCCGCGCGACAGGTGCCAGGTGGTGACGTACATGTCGAGGTTGAGCGCCGTCTCGAAGAGCGACACGTCGACGTCGCAGCCCGTGCCGTCGCGGCGCGCGCGCCAGAGCGCGCACATCAGGGCCAGTGCCGCCGCGTAGCCCGTCGACATGTCGACGAGGCTGAGGCCCGACTTCGTCGGCGGCCCGTCGGGGTCGCCGGTCAGGCTCATCCAGCCGGCCATGCCCTGGGCGATGTAGTCGTAGCCGCCCTCGGCCGCGCGCGGCCCGGTCATCCCGAAGCCCGACAGGGAGCAGCAGACGATCGCCGGGTTGAGGTGCTTGAGGTCGTCGTGGAGGATCCGCAGCTTGGCCGGCCCGTCGCCGCGCAGGTTCGAGAAGACGGCGTCGGCCTCGGGCACGAGCCGCTCGAACGTCTCGCGGCCGATCGCCGAGCGCAGGTCGAGCGAGATCGACTGCTTGTTGTGGCAGAAGGTCTCGAAGAACAGCGAGTCCTCGCCCTCCTGGAAGGGCGGCACGTAGCGGCCGATGTCGCCCTTCGAGCCCGGGTCCTCGAGCTTGATCACGCGGGCGCCGAGGTCGGCGAGGTGGACGGTGCCCCACGGCCCGGCGCCGTACTGCTCGATGGCCAGGACGGTGACGTCTTCGAGGGGGCGTCGCATGGCCGGCAGCGTAGCCGCAAACGTGCGCGGCGTGGAGG
>JBEGMS010000216.1:0-3097 GCA_041182985.1 Actinomycetota bacterium | reverse complement strand
CGCCTACCACTGGGACTCGACGCGGACGCACAGCCTGGGCATGCTGCGCGACGACGAGGGACCGGACCGCTTCGGCCCCGGCCGCGCGGCTGGCACGCGCGCGGTGACCGGCGACGGCTCGAGGCCCACCGGCAGCTCGCAGTGGGGTCTGTTCCTGGTGCGGTGACGCCGTACACTCGGACACATGAGCAGCGCGAAGCCGCACGCGTTCCGCCCCCGCGAGATCGTGCACGCGGCGCTCCACCCGATGGAGGTCGTGCACCGGATCGCGCGCATCGCCCAGCTCGGCTACCGGCGCGCGATCGTCGACGACGTGCCCGCGATGGCCTCGGCGCTCGCCTACAAGACGCTGCTCGGGCTGATCCCGATCCTGGTGGTGGTCACGCTGGTGGCCAAGACGCTCATGGGCGCGCAGTTCGCGCCCTTCGTGGCCGGGTTCATCGGGTCGCTCGGGCTGGACCAGATGAAGATCGTGCCGCCGTCGGACGCAGCCGGCCCGGCGGCGCCGGTGGAGCTCGGGTCGTGGGTCGAGACGCTCGTGAAGCAGGCCGCGGAGATCGACCTCAGCGCGCTCGGCTGGGTGGGCGTCAGCGTCACGGTGGCGAGCGCCATCTGGCTGATGACGAGCATCGAGCTCAGCTTCAACCGGATCTACCGCGCGCGGCAGGGCCGCCCGTGGATGAAACGCGTGATCCTCTACTGGTTCGTGCTCACGGCGAGCCCGCTGCTGATCGCGGCGATCCCCATCCTCTCGGCGATCCTGCACAAGGCCACGGAGACGCCGGGCATCGGCTGGCTGTTCGCGCTGCTCGGCACGCTCTGGAACGTGGCGATCCTGTGGGCGCTGCTGATGCTCGTCTACCTGGTGGTGCCCGCGGGGCGCGTGCGCCCGCGCTCGGCCGCGATCGGCGCGCTCTTCGCGAGCGTGGCGATCATCGCGCTCAAGGGCGCGCTCGCCGCGTACTTCCAGCACGCCTTCGGCATGAGCCGGCTGTACGGCTCGCTCGGGCTGGTGCCGGTGTTCATGTTCTGGATGTGGGTCGTCTGGTTCGTGGTGCTGGGCGGGCTCGAGGTCACGGCGATCGCGCAGACGGTCGCCGTGCGCGGGCTGGACGCCGGGATCGGCGCGGACGACGACGCGGCCGCGGACCCGATGCTGCTGGTCGCGGCCATGGAGTGCGCGGGCGGCGCCTGGCGCGACGGAGCGCCCGTGTCGCGCGAGTCGATCGCGGTGGCGCTCTGCATCGACGATCGCCTCGCCGGCGAGCTGCTCGAGGAACTGGTGCGCGGCGGCTTCCTGCTGCACACCGAGAACGACCGGTACGCGCCGACGCGCCCGCCCGCGACGATCCGCGCCGACGAGGTGCTCCGCGCCGCGTACGCGCATTGCGCCGGCGAGGAAGGCATCGAGCGCTCTCGCCTGGCATCGGAGCTGCGCGCGGCGCAGCTGGCGGCCGCGGCCCGGTTGCCGATCGCCCCGGACCTGCGCCCCGGCAAGGGCAGCTAGCATTCCCGCCACGATGCAGCCCAAGGACACGCCGCAGGACCTCGTGGAGATCACGCACCCCGGCGGCCACCTGGTCGCGCGCGTGCTCGCCCCGAGCGTCGGGCAGTCGGAGGCCCCGCTCCTGCGCGACGCGGTCGTGTCGCGGTTCGGCGAGGCGGCGGCGGGCAAGGCGCTGGTGATCGACCTCTCGCAGGTCTCCTTGGTCTCGAGCCTCGGCCTCGGTACCATCGTGGACATCCGCAACACGGCTGAGAAGGCGGGGCTCCGGCCCTGCGTCTTCGGCCTCAACCGCCACCTGCTGGAGCTGTTCCAGCTGATGCGGATCGAGCGGCTGTTCACCATCCTGCGCTCGCAGCAGGAGCTGGACAGGCTGCTCGGGAGCTGAGCCCATGCGCCGACCGATCCCCCGGTTCCTCGCCCTCGCCCTCACCGCGGCCGCACTGGCCGCCGCCGGGGGGTGCTACAAGCACGTGGTGGGCGCCAAGGGCCCCGGGGCCGACCGGTACGAGCTCCACGAGCCCAGCATCGGCGAGGACGAAAGCGTGTGGTCCACCCCGCGGCCCCGCCCGAAGGACGACAGCTACGGCCTTCGGCAGCCGAACGACGTCCCCGGCCAGACCCGCCCGGCCTCGCAGGACGACTGACCCCGCCGCGGGCCGCCCCGGCCTACACTTCCCGTCCCATGGGCATCGAAGCCGCGCTCCCCGTCGACAGCGTCCTCACCACGCAGCTGCAGCGCGTCGTCAACTGGGCGCGCCGGTCCAGCGTCTGGCCGATGCCCTTCGCGACCGCCTGCTGCGGCATCGAACTGATGGCCACCGCGTGCAGCCGCTTCGACCTCGCCCGCTTCGGCGCCGAGGTCATGCGCTTCAGCCCGCGCCAGTGCGACCTGATGATCGTCGCCGGCCGCGTCAGCGTGAAGACGCTTCCCGTGCTGCAGCGCATCTACATGCAGATGGCCGAGCCCAAGTGGGTGATCTCGATGGGCGCGTGCGCCAGCACCGGCGGCGTGTTCGACACCTACGCCGTGGTCCAGGGCGTCGACCAGTACATCCCGGTGGACGTCTACATCCCCGGCTGCCCGCCGCGGCCCGAGATGCTCATCGAGGGCATCATGGCCATCCAGCGCGTGATCGACAACGACCAGCTGCCGCGCGACCCCACGGGCAAGCGCCTGCCGCTGCAGATCGCCCTCGAGCCGAACTACCGCCCGCGCGTCCAGCCGGCGCCGGTGACGATCGGCGCGACCTGACCGCCCGCCTCAGCCTGCCGCACGCCGTTCCTCGGGCGCCGCGCGCCGCCGCGAGCGCAGCCGCGCCATCAGCGCAGACCACCGCTGCCGCAGCGCCTCCTCCGACACGCCCATGTCGCGCGACACCTCGCGCCAGCGCCGCCCGCGCAGCCGGTGGCGGATCAGATCCGCGTCCTGCGGGCGCGTGGCCTCGAGTTCCTGCATGATGAAGGCGAGCTCCAGCCGGTCCTCGTGGTCCGGCGACTCGTCGACGACCTCGCGCGGCGAGGTGGCGAGCGCCGCCACCGCCTCGGCCAGCCGCGCGGCGCGCCGCCGGTGCCGCTGCACCGCCCGGCGCC
>JBEGMS010000215.1:0-5947 GCA_041182985.1 Actinomycetota bacterium | reverse complement strand
CCCTTGAACTCGGGCGTCCGCTTCTCGGTGAAGGCGCGCAGGCCCTCCTTCGCGTCCTCGGTCGAGAAGAGGATCGAGAAGAGGTCCGCCTCGACCATGTAGTTGGTCGCGAGGTCGCCGGCCAGGGCCCGGTTCGTGGCCTCCTTGGCGTAGGCGATCGCCACGGGGCTCTTCGCGCTGATCGCGTGCGCCATCTCGAGCGCCTTCGGCATCAGCTCCTCGATGGGCAGCACGTGCTGCGCGATGCCGCGGGCGAGCGCCTCGTCGGCCTTGACCCGCCGCCCCGTGAAGATCAGCTCCTTGGCGAAGCCGATCGACGTCGTGCGGGCGAGGCGCTGCGTGGCGCCCCAGCCGGGCATGATCCCGAGGTCGACCTCGGGCTGGCCGAAGACGGCGTTCTCCGAGCAGATGCGGATGTCGCAGGCGAGCGCGATCTCCGACCCGCCGCCCAGCGCGTAGCCGTTCACGGCCGCGATGGTGGGGGCGCGCATCGTCTCGAGCTGGTTCGCGCAGTCCTGGCCGAGCTCGGCGTAGGCGCGCGCCTCGAGCGGGGTCTTCGTCGCCATCTCGGCGATGTCCGCACCGGCGATGAACGCCTTCTCGCCGGCGCCCGTGATGACGAGGCACCCGACGCTGTCGTCCTGGGCGATCGCGGTCAGCTCCGAGCGCAGCTCCTCGAGCAGGGCCGACGACAGCGCGTTGAGCGCCTCCGGGCGGTTGATGGTGAGCACCGCGACGCGGTCCTCACGGCGCACCTCGATCGCCATGTCCCCCTCCTCCCCTACGCCGCGGCTCGCGCGGTCAGGAACTCCACGATGTCGCCCGTCGACGAGCCGGGCGTGAACACCTCGGCGACGCCCATCCCGCGCAGGGCGTCGGCGTCGTCCGGCGGGATCGTCCCGCCGACGACGAGGCAGACGTCCGCGACGCCCTTGTCGGCCATCAGCTCGAGGATGCGCGGGACCAGCGTCATGTGGGCCCCGGAGAGGATCGACAGCCCGAGGGCGTCGGCGTCCTCCTCGAGCACGGTCTCGACGATCTGCTCGGGCGTCTGGTGCAGCCCGGTGTAGATGACCTCCATGCCGGCGTCGCGCAGCGCGCGCGCGATCACCTTGGCCCCGCGATCGTGCCCGTCCAGGCCGGGCTTGGCGATGACGACGCGCATGCGGCGATCCATGGCCGGGGAGTGTAGACGGGACCGGGGCCGACGAGGTCGGGCAGTACCATGCGGGTGTGCGTCTGCGCGTCCTGATCCCGCTGGCCCTCGCCGTCGGCCTGCTCGCCGCCGCCTGTGGCGGCTCCGACGCGGCGCGCTTCGAGGAGACGGGCGCGCCCTTCTCCTTCTCGTACCCGCCGGACCTCCAGAAGGTGTTCGCGGACACGGGCCGCGAGGTGAAGGGCCAAGATCCGCTCTACCGCGTCGCCCTGGGCACGGACGAGACCAACGTCGTCGTCGCCGCGACGTACGACGTCGGCAAGGACACGGCCACGATCAAGCCCGCCAAGCTCGCCGTCGCCGTCGAGCGCGCCGCCCGCTCCCTCGCCAAGGCGATGGACGCGGAGGTGCCGAAGCGCTCCGACGGGACGCTCGGCGACCTGCCGGCGGCGATCTTCGAGTTCGCGGCCCCCAAGCGGGGGCTCACGACCCGCGTCTACTACGCGTTTGAGGGCAAGACGCAGTACTTCCTGCGCTGCCAGTGGGACGACGCCGGTGCCGACGCGATCCCGGCGGCCTGCGACGAGGTCGCCGAGACCTTCGCGCCGACGACGGGCTAGCCGCCTAGGACGCGTGGTCGGCGCGGTCGTCGAGCGCGTCGTGCATCACCGACCACACGCGCAGGTACGCGTCGTGGTGCGCCCGGTCGCGCACCGCCGACTTGAAGTTCGGGTAGGTGATCTCGGCCGCGAGCTCCTGCAGGAGCGCAGACCACTCCGCACGGGAGGCCTCGATCCGCCACGCGTAGTCCGCGTCCCGGAGCAGAACAGGCTCGCGTCCGAGCGGTCCGGCGACCGCGTCGATGTCCCCGCGGCAGCGCGCCCGGATCAGGACCCGGTCCGGGTCGGCGTTGTGCGCCACCACCGAGAAGAACCCCCGCGTCGTCATCAGCCACATGCCGTGCCCCCTTCCGTCGTGTTCGGGGCATTGTCGCCGCTCGGGGCGCCCCGCTTACGCGTGACGGTCCGGGGCTAGGCGCGGCCGGCGCCCGGGCTCCAGAGCGCCTCGCCGCCGCCCTCGTTGGCGGCGCGGGCGAGCACGAACAGGAGATCGGACAGCCGGTTGAGGTAGGCGATCACCTCGGGCGTGACCGGCTCCTGTGCCGACAGCGCGACGACGTCGCGCTCCGCGCGCCGGCAGATCGTGCGCGCGACGTGGAGATGCGCTGCGAGCGGCGTGCCGCCGGGCACCACGAAGGACGTCAGGGGCGGCAGCGCCCCGTTGACCTCGTCGATCCGCTGCTCGAGCCAGGCGACCTGCTCGGGGCTGACCCGTAGGCGCGAGCGGTGCCGCTCGTCGTCCTCGGGGGGCGGCGGCACGCAGAGGTCGGCGCCGACGTCGAAGAGGTCGTTCTGGATCCGCTCGAGCCAGTCGCCGATCGCGCCCTCGGCCGCGTGCAGCCGGGCCACGCCGAGGGCGGCGTTGAGCTCGTCGACCGTGCCGTAGGCCCCGACGCGCGGGTTGTGCTTGGCGACCCGGTGGCCGTCGCCGAGCGACGTCTCACCGAGGTCGCCGCCGCGGGTGTAGATCCGGTCGAGCCGGACGACGATGTCGTCGTTGGGGGCGCTCACAGGGGACCTATCGTCCCACGCGGAGCCCCGGACGAGGTCACTCGGGGAGGACCTCGAGGACGAGGGCGTCGCCCTGGCCGCCGCCCGAGCAGATCGTGGCCACGCCGATGCCGCCGCCCGCGCGGCGCAGCTGGTGCACCAGCGTGCCCACGAGGCGGGCGCCGCTCGCGCCGACCGGATGGCCGAGGGCGACGGCGCCGCCCTGCGGGTTCACGCGCTCGGCGTCGATGCCGAGCATGCGGATGGTGTTGAGGGCGACGGAGGAGAAGGCCTCGTTGACCTCCATGACGTCGATGTCGGACACGGCGAGGCCCGCCCTCTCCAGCGCCCGCTCGACGGCGATCGCCGGCGCGCAGGCCAGCCGCCGGGTCTCGTCGGCGGCGACGGCGCTGGCGCGCACGATCGCGAGCGGGGCGAGACCGCGCGCCGCGGCCGCGTCCTCCGAGGCGCAGACGAGCATCGCCGCGCCGTCGGTGACGCCCGGGCTGTTGCCCGCCGTGTGGGTGCCGCCCTCGATCAGCGCCGGCAGCTTGCCGAGCGCCTCGAGGGTCGAGTCCTCGCGCGGCCCCTGGTCCTGCTCGACGACCCGCTCGCTCTTGCGCTCGCGGATCACGACGGGGACGAGCTCCGGCGCGAAGTGGCCGGCGCGCTGCGCGGCGACGGCGCGCTCGTGCGAGCGCAGGGCCCATGCGTCGAGCTCGTCGCGCGGGATGCCCAGCTCGCCGGAGACCTCGTCGGCCTGGTCGTACATCACGCGCCCGGTCCACGGGTCGCGCAGGCCGTCGTGCAGGTTCGCGTCGGCCAGCTGCACGTCGCCGAAGCGGTAGCCCTGCCGCGCGCCGAGCGCGAGGAACGGCGCCGACGTCATCGACTCCATGCCGCCCGCGAGCACGATGCCGGCCTCGTCGAGGCGGATCATGTAGTCGGCGAGGGCGACGGCCCGGAGGCCGGACGCGCAGACCTTGTTGATGGTCTCGGAGCCGCGCTCGACGGGGACGCCGACGCGCGTCGTGACCTGGCGGGCCGGCGCGTGCATCTGGCCCGCCTGGACCACCGTGCCGATGTAGGCGTAGTCGATGTCGCCGGCCGTGACGCCGGCGCGCTCGAGCGCGGCCTCCGCAGCGGCGACGCCGAGGTCGACCGCGCCGGCCCCCGTGAGGTCCCCGCCGAGGCGGCAGAACGGGGTGCGGGCGGCGCTGAGGATGACGGTGCGGGGCATCGCCGGAGGCTACCAAGCGGGCGCCCTCGGCGTTGACAGGAGCGGCGAGGCTTGGCACCCTCTCCGGCATGCGGACGACCCCGAACGGCGCGTGGTGGTGGCTCATGCCCGGGCGGGATGCCGTGCGCTGAGCGACAGCGCCGATCCGCATCGCCCGGGCTCCCCAGACTGGGGGGCCTTTTTTGTGCCCTGAGAACCCCGCCATGAACCCCACGACACCCCGACCGAAGGACCCGCCGAGGCTGCGCCCCTCCGTGCGCGAGCTGCCGGCCGACCTGCTCACCCCGGTCGGGGCCTACCTGCGCCTGCGGGACCTCGGCCCGGGCTTCCTGCTCGAGAGCGTCGAGGGCGGCCAGCAGGTCGGCCGCTACTCGTTCCTGTCCGCGGGCTGCGAGCGGATCGACCTGCCGATGACCGGCGACGACCCGTTCGCGCCCCTGCGCGCGCGCCTCGCCGAGGGCGCGGCCCTCGACCTCGAGGGTCTGCCGCCCTTCGCGGGCGGCGCCGTCGGGCTGGTCGGGTACGACGCGATCCCGAGCTTCGAGCCGACGGTCCCCCTGCCTCCGGCCCAGGACGGCGATCTGGCCAGCCCCGCGAGCTTCCTGATCGCCCCCGTCGTCGTCGCCTTCGACCACGTGCGCGCCACCGTGCAGGTGATCGCGCAGCCCGGCCACGAGGCGCTCGCCGACGACATCGCGGGACGCCTGCTCGGCCCCCTGCCCGAGGGCGTCGAGCCCGTGCCGCCGCTCGTGGCGGGCGGGGAGTCGGTCGCCGACCTCGACGTGGACGAGTACGTCGAGCGCGTGCTGATCGGCAAGGACCACATCACCAAGGGCGACGTCTTCCAGGTCGTGCTGTCGCAGCGCCACCGGCGGCGCACGCCGCGCAGCCCCGTCGCGATCTACCGCGCCCTGCGCGCCGTCAACCCGTCGCCCTACCTGTTCCTCGTCGACCTCGGCGACCTCGCCCTGATCGGCGCCTCCCCCGAGACGCACGTGGCCCTGTCGCGCGAGGGGATCGCCGAGCTGCGCCCGATCGCCGGCACGCGCCCCCGCGGCGCGGACGCGACCGAGGACGACCGGCTCGCCGTCGAGCTCCTCGAGGACCCGAAGGAGCGCGCCGAGCACCTGATGCTCGTCGACCTCGCCCGCAACGACCTCTCGCGCGTGTGCGAGCCGGGCACGGTGCGCCCCACGCGCCTGCTCGAGATCGAGCGCTACAGCCACGTGATGCACATCGTGTCGCGGGTGGAGGGCCGCCTCGACCCGGCGCACGACGCCTTCGACCTGCTCGCCGCGACGTTCCCCGCGGGCACCGTCTCCGGCGCCCCGAAGGTGCGGGCGATGCAGATCATCAGCGCCCTCGAGCCGCACCGCCGCGGCGCCTACGCGGGCGCCGTCGGCTACCTCGGCGTCGACGGCACGCTCGACACCTGCATCGCGCTGCGCACCATCCAGCTCAGGGACGGCGTCGCGACGCTCCAGGCCGGCGCCGGGATCGTGGCCGACTCCGATCCGGCCGAGGAGCACCGCGAGTGCCTGCGCAAGATCGCGGCCCTGCAGCGCGCCGTCGACCTCGCCGACCAGGGGGCGTACGGCCGATGACCCGGGTCCTCCTGATCGACAACTTCGACTCGTTCACGTACAACCTCGCGCACGGCTTCGCCGAGGCGGGTGCGGACGAGGTCATCGTGCGGCGCAACGACGCGATCACGGTCGACGAGGCGGTCGCGCTCGCACCCACGCACCTCGTGATCTCCCCCGGCCCCGGCACGCCCGACGAGACGGGTGTCTCCGGCGCGCTGATCGGGCGGCTGCACGGCGAGATCCCGATCCTCGGCGTCTGCCTCGGCCACCAGCTGCTCGTCCAGCTCCACGGCGGCGTCGTCGGCGCCGGCCTCGGCGAAGCCGTGCGCGAGGTTGTACGTGAACGAGTCGAAGT
>JBEGMS010000214.1:0-6504 GCA_041182985.1 Actinomycetota bacterium | reverse complement strand
GCCCTTGATGGCGCGCGAGAAGATCCGGTCGGGCTGCCCGCCGGCCGCCTCTTTGGCCGCCTGACGGACCGCGAGCTCGGCGACGCCCTTCACCGAATCGCGGAACACCACGATACTGCGCCGCGTCCCGCCCCCGCTGCTGGGCGCGTCGGCACCCGCCACCGCCGCGCCGGCCGGCCGCCCGTTCGCGATGGGCGGACGCTGTGACGGGCGCTGGGCCTGGCTCGCGCCCTGCCCGCTCCCGGTCGGCTGGCCCTGACCCTGGGCCTGCTCCTGCTGCTGACCCTGACCCTGCGCGGGGCGCTGGTTCTGCCCCTGTCCCGGGCGCTCGTCATCGCCCTGGCCCGGGCTCTGCGGCGATCCGCCCTGGGCGGGCGCCCCCTGGCCCTGCCCGGGAGCAGCCGGGGGCTGGCCGCCTTGGCCCTGGGCCGGAGGCGGGGTCTGGCCCTGGCTCGGGTTCTGCGTCTGGCCTGGGCTCTGCCCCTGTCCCGGATTCTGACCCTGACCCTGACCCTGGTTCCCGGGGGCGTTCGGGCGGTTCGCGACGCGCTCGGCCTGCGCCGTGCCCGCCACGGCGAGGGCAACGGTCAGTGCGAGGCAGGCGAGGGCAGGGCGTCGGGCTCGCGCGGTCATGTCACTGACGATATCGGAGCGGCCCGAATCTGACGGTGGCTCGCGACCCTACGCGACCGTGACGTCGTCGCAGAGGTAGACGTCCTGGATCGCGTGCAGCAGGGCGACGCCCTCGGCGCGCGGCCGCTGGAAGGCCTTGCGGCCCGAGATCATGCCCATGCCGCCGGCTCGCTTGTTGACGACGGCCGTGTAGACGGCGTCGTGCAGGTCGTTGTCGCCCGAGGCGCCGCCCGAGTTGATCAGGCCGGCGCGGCCCATGTAGCAGCCGGCGACCTGGAAGCGGGTCATGTCGATCGGGTGGTCGGACATCAGCTCCTCGTAGACCCGCTTGTCGGTCTTGCCGAACTTGAGGTCGAGGAAGCCGGGGGCGGCCGTCTCGGGCGCCTTCTGCTTGATGATGTCGGCCTCGATCGTGACGCCGAGGTGGTTGGCCTGGCTGGTCAGGTCGGCGGAGACGTGGTAGTCGGGGCCGCCGTCCTTCGCCGAGAAGGCGGAGTTGCGCAGGTAGCACCAGAGCACGGTCGCCATGCCGAGCTCGTGGGCGGCCTGGAAGGCGTCGGAGACCTCCTGCAGCTGTCGCTTCGACTCCTCCGAGCCGAAGTAGATCGTCGCGCCCACGGAGGTCGCGCCGAGCTCGAAGGCCTGGTTGATCGAGGCGAACATGATCTGGTCGTAGCCGTTCGGGTAGCTCAGGAACTCGTTGTGGTTGAGCTTGAGCATGAACGGGATGCGGTGCGCGTACTTGCGCGACACGGAGCCCAGCACCCCGAGCGTGGAGGCGACGGCGTTGCAGCCGCCCTCGATCGCGAGCTCGACGATCGCGGCGGGGTCGAAGTAGTCCGGGTTCTTGGCGAACGAGGCGCCGGCGGAGTGCTCGATGCCCTGGTCGACCGGCAGGATCGACAGGTAGCCGGTGCCGGCGAGGCGACCGTGGTCGTACATCGACTGCAGGCTCTTGAGGACCGGGGTGGAGCGGTCGGTGTCGCGCATGACGCGGTCGACGAAGTCGGGGCCCGGCAGGTGCAGGCGGCCCTTGTCGATCGTCGAGCACGCGTGCCCGAGCAGGTAGTCGGCCTTGTCCCCGAGGACCTCGGTGATGCCGTCGATGCCCATTCCCGCCACGTCAGTTCCTCCGCTTCCAGGTACGGCGGCAACTCTAGCCGGTCGCCGTCCGGTCGGTGGCGCGGGGAGCCCCTAGTCGAGGAAGGTGTCGTCGTCGCGGTAGGGCGGGGCGCAGCAGCAGAGGAAGCGCAGCCTGCGCCCCGCGTGCGCGGTGATCTGGTGGCGCGCGCCCGGTGGGATCAGGATCGCGTCGCCCGGGCCGACCTCGCGCTCCTCGCCGTCGACCTCCATCACGCCGGTGCCCTCGAGCAGGAAGTAGATCTCCTCGCAGACCCCGTGCCGGTGGCGGGTCGTCGAGGCGCCGGCCTCGAGGGTGGCCTCGGCGAGGCTCTGGTTGGCCGTCGGCGGGTGCACGACGTTGAGGAGCTCGCGGATCGTCGAGCCGTCGACGGTGATGAACGGCTCGGCGTCCCGGTCGAGGTTGCGGACCTGCATCAGGCGTCCTCCGTGAGTCGGGTGAGGGCGTAGCGGGCGGCGCCCCGGAGCGCGCAGCCGTCGTCGAGGATCACGCGCACCGCCATCTTCTCGAGCAGGCCGTCGTAGCGGCCCTTGGCGTGGAAGGCGTCGAGGAAGCCGCCCCGCTCGAGCAGGGGCAGGATGCGCGGGGCGATGCCGCCGCCGAGGTAGAGACCGCCTGTGGAGAGCATGGTCAGCGCGACGTTGCCGGCCACGGCCCCGTAGGCGTGCGTGAAGATGTCG
Source organism: Actinomycetota bacterium (assembly GCA_041182985.1). Taxonomy (GTDB): domain Bacteria; phylum Actinomycetota; class Thermoleophilia; order Gaiellales; family F1-60-MAGs149; genus F1-60-MAGs149. The sequence goes on along the minus strand of JBEGMS010000214.1, from coordinate 4,050 downwards.
AGCGCCTCGACCGCGCTCGGGTCCGCGCCCGCGAGCGCCGCCTCCGCGAGCACCCGGCCGGGGTCCGCGCCCGCGAGCGCCGCAGCCAGATCGGGGCCGGCGGCGGCGCGGCCCGTCTCGACCACGAAGGCGTGGATCAGGGGCAGCCCGAGCCCGGAGACGACGCGCTCCGCGGAGACGTGGCCCCACTCGGGGTGGCGCGCGCGCAGCCACAGGAGCAGCGCGTCCTCGCGCTCGTCCCGCGGCCCGAAGTCGACGTGGCCGCCCTCGCTCGCGAACGGCGCCCAGCCGCCGGCGGCGGGCACGAGGCCGGCGATGCCGAGTCCGGTCCCGGCGGAGCAGACCGCGCGGTTGCCGCCGAGGCCGATGCGGTCGGGCTGCAGCTCGGCGAGCGCGTCGGGGCCGAGCTCGCCGATCCCCCAGGCGTTGGCCAGGAGGTCGTTGAGGAGGTGCGCGCCGGGGTGGCCGATCGCGTCGCGCAGCTCGTCCTCGGAGACGGCCCACGGCAGGTTGATCGGCGCGGCGCGCCCGCCCACCAGGGGTGCCGCGATCCCGATCGCGGCGGCGTCGGCGGGGCCGGGGTGCTCGGCGAGGTAGCGGCGCACCAGCGCGGCGAGGGAGTCGGCGCCGGGCACGTCGTAGACGGCGCGATCGACGAGCTCGACCGCGCCCGGGCCGGGCAGGGCGCGGGCGAAGCGGGCGTGGGTGCCCCCGATGTCGCCGGCCAGGACCCCGCTCACGGCACGATCACGACGCGGCCGAGGCTGCGCAGGGCGTCCTCGTACCCGCGCGGGGCGGAGTAGACGGTGTCGAGCGCCTGCGACAGGACCGCCGTGTCGCAGGCCGCGCCGGAGCGGGGCGCGACCGCGCGTCCGGCGATGGTGACGGCCTCGACCGGCTCCGCGCCGGTGCCGGGGCTGAGCGAGACGTTGACGTCGGCGCGGGCGGCGATCCAGCCGGCGAGGAGCAGCGCGGCGGGGCTCGCGGGGTCGCCGACGACGTGGGCGGACGGGGCGAAGGCCAGCAGGCTGCGCGCGTCCTCCGGCTCGAACGCGGCGCTGATCCGCTGGCGCCACGAGCGTGTCCTGAGCCAGGCGAGGTCGCGGCTCGGGTGCTCGAGCGCGGTCGCGTGGGCGAAGGCGAGCGCGCGGGCGGGGTCGGGGTCGCGGTCCGAGTCGAACACCGTCACGTGCGCGGTCACGGACAGCGCCGCGGCGACGGCGCCGTGGTCGCAGCCCGGCAGCCACGCGACGGTCGGGATGCCGCGGGCCAGGAGCGGGGCGATCAGGCTCGACGCGTGGGCGAGGCGGTCCTCGTCGGCCCGCAGGTGGACGTCCTCGACGAGCACGTCGATGTGGGCCTCGCCGACCCGGACGAGGCGCACGCGCACCTCGGCGTCGAGGCGGTCGGCGTCGTGGCGGTCCAGACGCACGAGGCGCGCGGGGTGCAGCGCCATCTCCGCGCGCGAGCCGCCGTCGTGGGGGACGGACGGCACCGGCCCGGCGTGCGGGGCCACGAGCAGGTTCATGGTGCGCAGGGAGACGTGGTCGCCGCCGAGGTGCTCGGCCTCGCGCAGGAGCCGCGCGAGCGCCGCGGCGACGCGGTCCGTGCCCGTGTCGGTCGCGGCCCAGTGGAGGCCGCGGACGAGGTCGTCCGGCGTGTGCGCCGGAGCGCTCACAGCCGCCGCCACTTGCGCCCGTCGTCGCGGATCAGGGCGTCCGCCGCGGGCGGGCCGGGCGTGCCCGCCTCGTAGGGCTCGAGCGGCACCTCGCCGTCCTGCCAGGCGGCGATCACCGGGTCGACGATCCGCCACGCCTGCTCGACCTCGTCGGCGCGCGTGAAGAGGGTGGCGTCGCCGCGCAGCGCGTCGAGGAGCAGCCGCTCGTAGGCCTCCGGGGTGTCGCGCGTGAAGGTCTCGCCGTAGAGGAAGTCCATCCGCACGGGCCGCAGCTCGGTCTCGGCGCCGGGCGCCTTGGCCTCGATGCGCAGCGACGCGCCCTCGTTCGGCTGGATCGACAGGGTCAGCAGGTTGGGGCGGATGCTGCCGGCGATGCGGGGATCGGCGAACGGCTTGTGCGGCACGGGCCGGAAGGCGATCGTGATCTCCGTCGAGCGCCGCGGCATCCGCTTGCCGGCGCGCACGTAGAAGGGGGTGCCGGCCCAGCGCCAGTTGTTGACCTCGAGCTTCAGCGCGGCGAGGGTGTCCGTCTGCGAATCGGGCGGCACGTTCGGCTCCTCGAGGTAGCCGGGCACGGGCCCGCCGTCGACGTGGCCCGCCGCGTACTGCCCGCGCGCGGAGCGCACGCAGCGGATCGAGCGCAGCGCCTTCGCCTTCTCCTCGCGGATCTCGTCGGCGCTGAAGGTGGCGGGCGGCTCCATCGCCGTCAGGGCGACGAGCTGCATCGCGTGGTTCTGGATGATGTCGCGGATCGCCCCGGCCTGGTCGTAGTAGCCGGCGCGGGTGCCGATGCCGACGTCCTCGGCCGCCGTGATCTGGACGTGGTCGATGTAGCGGCGGTTCCAGAGCGGCTCGAAGATGCCGTTCGCGAAGCGGAAGACCAGCAGGTTCTGGACCGTCTCCTTGCCGAGGTAGTGGTCGAGGCGGAGGATGTGCCGCTCGTCGAAGGCGGCCGTCACCTCGCGGTTGAGGTCCTCGGCGCTCGCCAGGTCGTGCCCGAAGGGCTTCTCGATCATCAGCACCGACTCGGGGTCCGAGCCGCGCGCGAGGCCGACCCCGTCGAGGGCCTGCGCGATCGGGCCGAACAGGCGCGGGGCCACGGCCAGGTAGAAGAGCCGCCGCGTCGGGCCGCCGAGCGCCTGGTCGCCGTCGATCAGGTTCTGGCGCAGGCGCTGGAACAGCTGCGGGTCGTTGACGTCGCCCTGGATGAAGTCGACGCGGTCCATCAGGCGGTCGAGGACCGCCTGCACCGCCCCGCTGCGCGAGTTGGCCTGGACCGCGTCCTGCATGTGCTCGCGGAAGGTGTGCTCCTGCATCGAGGAGGCGACGCCGACGACGCGGAAGCGGTCGGGCAGGCGGTCCTCGGCCGCGAGGTTGTAGAGGGCGGGCAGGAGCTTCTTGGCGGCGAGGTCACCGGTCGCCCCGAACAGGACGAAGGTCGCGGGGCGCACGGCGCCGCCGGGCACGTCGGCGGCGAACGGGTTCTCGAGCTCGCCGGGCTCCGCGGTCAGATCGTCGTCCACGCGCGGAGGTTACCCGGCGGCGGCCGCACGCGGGTCGCGCGGATCCCGCTTCCGCTCCGGGGGGTTTCCGAATACGATCCCGACGGCGCGAGAAACCGGCGCAGAGGGAGGACGACGTGGCGGACGTGGCATTCCATACGGCGACGACGGTCGACGAGGCGCTGGCCCTCGTCGGCGACGGCTCCGACGCGCGCGTCGTGGCCGGCGGCTCGGATCTCGTCGTGCAGGCGCGGCACGGGCGCGACCTGCCCGCGAGCGTGGTCGCGATCCACCGGATCGCGGAGCTGCACGGCATCGACGCGGGCGACGAGCTCGCGCTCGGCGCCCTCGCCTCGCACGCGGACATCTGCGCGGATCCCACGGTGCGCTCGACCTGGACCGCGCTGGCCGACGCCTCCGCGCTGGTCGGCTCGCACGCCACCCGCAACGTCGGCACCGTCGGCGGCAACCTGATGAACGCCTCGCCGGCGATGGAGACGGGCGGCCCGCTGGTCGTCCTCGGCGGCCGCGTCGAGCTGCGCTCGGCGTCCGGCAGCCGCGAGCTCGGCGTCGAGGAGCTGTGGACCGGCCCGGGCCGCACGGCCGCCCAGCCGGGCGAGCTCCTGACGCGCGTGATCGTGCCGCGCCCCGCGGAGCGCTCCGGCAGCGCCTACGTGCGGCTCGAGTACCGCCGCGCGATGGAGATCGCGATCGTGGGCGCCAGCGCGTCGGCGACCCTCGCCGACGACGGCACCGTCGCGGCCTGCCGCGTCGCCCTGACCGCGCTCGCCCCGACGATCATCCGCAGCCCCGCCGCGGAGGCCGCGGTCATCGGCACGGCCGGCGATGAGGCCGCGCTCGCGGCCGCGC
>JBEGMS010000213.1:0-4355 GCA_041182985.1 Actinomycetota bacterium | reverse complement strand
CGCCAGGACCTCGTCACGCACGGCCTGCAGCCGGAGGACTGGGGCGGGGACACCGTCTTCGTCGACATCTCCGCCAAGGAGAAGCAGGGCCTCGACAACCTGCTGGAGCTGCTGCTCCTGCAGGCCGACGTCCTCGAGCTCAAGGCCAACCCCGACGCGCCCGCCTCGGGCCCGATCGTGGAGTCGCGCCTCGACGTCGGCCGCGGCCCGGTCGCCACGATGCTGGTGCAGCGCGGCACGCTCAAGCCCGGTGACGCCGTCGTCGCCGGTGACGCCTGGGGCAAGGTGCGCGCCATGCTCGACGAGCACGGCGCGAAGCTCGAGTCGGCCGGCCCCGCCGAGCCCGTCGAGATCGTCGGCTTCGACAAGCCGCCCCCGGCGGGCGAGATCTGCCGCGTCGTCGACTCCGAGCGCGACGCCCGGCACTACGCCCAGCGCCGCGCCGCGCGCCTGCGCGCCGAGGAGCTGTCGCGCCGCAGCCAGAAGTCGATCTCCCTCGAGGACCTGTTCAAGCAGGTCTCGGAGGGCGCCGTCCGCGAGCTCAACCTCGTCATCAAGGGCGACGTGCAGGGCTCCGTCGAGGCCGCCGTCTCCGAGCTCGACAAGATCAAGAGCGACGAGGTCGCCGTGCGCGTCATCCACACGGGCGTCGGCGGCATCACCGAGTCCGACGTCATGCTGGCCGCCGCCTCGAAGGCGATCGTGGTCGGCTTCAACGTGCGCCCCAACGTGGAGGCCAAGGGCCTCGCCGAGCGCGAGGGCGTCGACATCCGCACCTACAAGGTCATCTACCAGCTGACCGAGGACATCGAGAAGGCCCTCGTCGGCATGCTCACCCCCGACATCGTCGAGGAGGTCACCGGCACGGCCGAGGTGCGCCAGCTCTTCAAGGCCTCGCGCGTCGGCACGATCGCCGGCTGCATGGTCACGAGCGGCACCATCGGCCGCGGTTCCAGCGCTCGCCTCCTGCGCAGCGGCGTCGTCGTCTGGGAGGGCGAGCTCGACTCGCTCCGCCACCTCAAGGACGAGGTCAAGGAGGTCAAGGAGGGCTTCGAGTGCGGCATCGTGCTCAAGGGCTACTCCGACCTCGAGGAGGGCGACGTCATCGAGGCGTTCGTCTCCAGGTCCGTCGAGCGGACCGAGCTCTAGACGCGTGTCGCGCGACGCGGTCGTGACGCCCCTCGGCGAGGGGGCGCATCGCATCACCATGCCGCTGCCCTGGGCGCTCGACCACGTCCACTGCTACGCCCTCGAGGACCCGCAGGGCTGGACGATCATCGACGCCGGCCTCGGCACGCCGGGCACCGTGCGCCGCTGGCAGGAGGTGCTCGAGGGCCTCGGCAGCCCGAGGATCGGGCGGCTCGTGATCACGCACTACCACCCCGACCACGTCGGCTGCGGTGGGCTCCTCGCCGACCTCGTGCGCCCCGACGAGGTCGTGCAGGGCCGGCTCGACGCCGAGCTCTGCCGCAACGCCTGGTCGGGCTACGACTTCGAGATCGTCTACGAGCACATGCACGGGCACGGCATGTCCGAGGAGATGGCGCGCGAGGCGGCCGACGACGAGGAGAACTCGCCCGTCACGATCCCCGACCCGAACGTGCTCGTGGACGCGGGCGACCGGCTCGACATCGGCGGCGAGGCCTTCGAGGTGCTGCACCTCCCGGGCCACGCCGACGGCCACATCGCGCTGATGGGGGAGGGCGGCCGCCTGTTCGGCGGCGACGTGATCCTCGCCACCATCAGCCCCAACGTGGGCCGCTGGGAGGACACCGCCTTCGACCCCCTCGGGCGCTACTTCGAGACCCTGGAGCGCCTCGCGGCGCTCGCTCCGCGGATCACGCACGGCGGCCACCGCGCCCCGATCGAGGACGTGCTGACGCGGGCCGCCGAGATCCGGGCGATGCACGACGAGCGCCTTCGGATCGCCCACGGCGCGCTCGAGAGCGGGGCCGAGTCCGCGATGGACGTGGCCGCGGTGATCTGGCCGGACGGGCACGGCATGCACGAGCGCCGTTTCGCCCTCGTCGAGGCGCTCGCGCACCTGGAGCGCCTGGTCGCCGACGGGCGGGCCACCCAGCCCGACCCGTTCCGCTTCGCGCCCGCCTAGATCAGTCGAGCACGGCGCCCTTGGACGCCGACCCGACCAGCAGCGCGTACTTGTGGAGCGCGCCCCGCGGGTACTTCGGCGTGGGCGGCTGGTAGGCGGCGCGGCGGCGCTCCAGCTCCGCCTCGTCGACCTCGAGGTCGAGGCGGTGCTCGGCGACGTCGATCGCGATGATGTCGCCCTCCTGCATCAGGCCGATCGGGCCGCCCTTGACGCTCTCGGGGCAGACGTGGCCGATGCAGAAGCCGCGCGTGGCGCCGGAGAAGCGCCCGTCGGTGATCAGCGCGACGGTCTCGCCGAGGCCGGCGCCCATCACGGCGCTGGTGACGCCGAGCATCTCGCGCATGCCGGGGCCGCCGACGGGGCCCTCGTCGCGGATCACGATCACGTCGCCGTCCTTGATGCGACCCTCGACGACCGCATCCATCGCGGCCTCCTCGCCGGAGAAGACGCGCGCCGGGCCGCGGAACTGGCGGATGCCCGTGGAGGCGACCTTGACGACGGCGCCGTCGGGGGCGGCGGTGCCGTGCAGCACGATCAGGCCGCCGTCGGTGTGGACGGGGTTCGACATCGGGCGCACGATCGTGCCGTCCGCGTTGGGGGCGTCGGCGAGGGCCTCGGCCATCGTCTGGCCCGTCACGGTCATGGTGTCGCCGTGGAGCAGGCCCGCGTCGAGCAGCTCCTTGAGCATCACGGGCACGCCGCCGACCTTGTCGAGGTCGGCCATCACGTACTGCCCGCCCGGCTTGAGGTCCGCGATGTGCGGGGTGCGGGCGGCGATGCGGTTGAAGTCCTCGAGGCGCAGGTCGACGCCGCACTCGTGGGCGATCGCCATCAGGTGCAGCACGGCGTTGGTCGAGCCGCCGCCGGCGTTGACGACCATGATCGCGTTCTCGAACGCCTCCTTGGTCATGATCCGCCGCGGGCGCAGGTCCATCTCGACCGCGTTGACGGCGATCTCGCCGGCCTTGCGCGCCCACTCGTGGCGCCGCTCGTGCGTCGCGGGGGCCGACGAGGAGCCGATCGGGGCCATGCCGATCGCCTCGCCGATCGAGGCCATCGTGTTGGCGGTGAACATGCCGCCGCAGGAGCCGGCGCCGGGGCAGGCCTCCTTCTCGAGCTCGAGCAGGTCCGCCTCGGACATCGTGCCCTTGGCGACCGCACCCACGGCCTCGAAGACGTCCTGGATGTTGACGTCCTTGCCGCGGAACCTGCCGGGCATGATCGTGCCGCCGTAGAGGAAGCAGCCCGGCAGGTCGAGGCGGGCCATGCCCATCAGCATCCCGGGCAGGCTCTTGTCGCAGCCGGCGATCGTGACCGCGCCGTCGAAGCGCTCCGCGTGCATCACGAGCTCGTAGGCGTCGGCGATGTTCTCGCGGGAGACGAGCGAGGCGCGCATGCCCTCGTGGCCCATCGCGATGCCGTCGGAAACGGCGATCGTGTTGAAGATCAGCGCGACCGCGCCGGCCTCCTTGATCCCGTTCTGCGCGTCCACCGCGAGCGTGTCGAGGTGGTAGTTGCAGGGCGTGACCTGGTTCCAGGAGGTGGCGACCGCCATCTGCGGCTTGGTGAAGTCCTCGTCGGTCAGGCCGACGGCGCGCAGCATGGCGCGCGCCGGCGCGCGGCGGAACCCCTTGGTGATCTCGTCGGACGGGCGGCGGCTGGTGCTCATGGCGGCATGGTACCCGCCTTGCGCTGCCCCGGGCCGCTCAGGCGGCGATGGCGCCGGGGTCCCAGCCCGCGACGATCGCGAGCACGGCCGCGGCGTGCCGCTCGAGGAAGGCCGGGCCGACGCCGGGCAGGGCGGCGAGCGCGGCCTCGCTCGTCGGGCGGGTCGCGGCGATCGCGTGCAGCGTGGCGTCCTTGCCGATCACGTAGGCGGGGACGCCCTGCGCCTTGGCCGTCTCCGCGCGCCAGGCCTTGAGCAGGGCCACGAGCTCCTCGGGGGCGTCGGGCGGGATCTCGGCCTTCGCCTTCGTCCGGCTCCGGCTCGCCGTGCGCGCGCTCGGGGCGGGCACCGCGATCGGGTCGCAGACGTCGCAGCAGCGCCCGTCGGCGACGGGGTCCTGCGGGTCGCCGAAGTAGCGCAGGAGGACGAGCCTGCGACAGTCCGCACCGGTGGCGTAGGCCTGCGCGGCGTCGAGGCGGTCCCAGCGGCCGCCGTCGATGCGGCGGGCGCGCAGGCGCACCTCCTCGGCGCGCTCAGCCCCGAGCCGGCGCAGGCGTAGCCGCCCGCGCCAGACGGACG
>JBEGMS010000212.1:0-9276 GCA_041182985.1 Actinomycetota bacterium | reverse complement strand
CCGTGGATGCGGTCGTGGGCGTCGCCGTCGGCCTCCTGGCCGCATTGGAGGGCGTCGCGCTGGCGCGCCCGGGCGGCGCCGGCCTGCGGCGCGTGCCGACGCCGGACGAGACGCGGGCGGTGGAGGACGCCATCATCCACGGCCCCCCGGAGGTCGCCGGCCATCGCCGGCTCATCGTGCGCAGCACGGGCGGCGCCCAGTACCTCTCCGTCGAGGTGCTGCTGCGCCGGGCCGTGCAGCCGGGCCGCGCGCAGGCGATCCGCGCGCAGCTCGAGCACCAGATCAAGGCGATCCTGCCGGATCTGGTCGTCGACGTGCGCCCCGTGCTCGACCCCGACGCGGCGGTGCGGCCGGCGCTCGAGCCGACCCGCTCGTACGACGACGCGACGGAGCTCCTCGACGACGCCACACGGGCCCTCGACGCCGCCCCCGCGGACGACGAACCCGGCCCCGACGAGGTGCTAGGGTCCGCGCCATGGCGGCAGGAGTGAACCCGGACCAGGCGCTGGCGGAGCTGATCGACGTCTCCGCGCAGATCGAGGGCGCCGCGATCCTCGACGCCGAGGGCGGTGTGCTCGCCTCGATCGGCGGGATCGGGGACGGCGCGGCGGCGCTGCTGCGGGCCGCCGACGACGCCGCGCGCCTGCTCGGTCGCCCCGCCGTCGCCCAGTGCGAGGTCGGGCTCGGCGACCGCCTGGTCTTCGCCGTGCGCGAGGGCGGCCGCGCCGCCGTGGCCGTCACCTCCGCGGACGCGACCGCCGGGCTCGTCTTCTACGACCTGCGCCAGGCGCTGCGCGGGGAGGGCTCCTGATGCGCGCCGGTCGCCTGCTGGGCGCCGTCGCCGCCGTCGGGGCCGCCGCGGCGGCTGTCGTCCTGATGCGCCGCCGTTCCAGTGCCGGCCAGCCGCGGGCGGACCTCTACTTCGCCGACGGCTCGATGCTGTCCCTCGACCACGCGGCGCCCGAGATCGACCAGCTCCTGCGCGCCGCGCGCGGGGTGGCCGGGGCGGGGGCCCTGTGAGCGACCTCGCCGAGCGGATCCGCGCCGTCGCGTACCTCGAGGGCGACTTCGTGCTGCGCTCCGGCCGGCGCAGCAGCTTCTACCTCGACAAGTACCGCTTCGAGACGCAGCCCGCGCTCCTGCGCGAGATCGGCGAGCTGCTCGCGGCGAGGATCGCCGAGGTGGAGCCCGACGCCGTCCGCATCGCCGGGCCCGAGCTGGGCGCCGTCGCCCTCGCGGCGAGCGCGAGCATGGCCTCGGGCCTGCCCTTCCTGATCGTCCGCAGCGCCGCCAAGGACTACGGCACCTCGAACCGCCTCGAGGGAATCTGCGAGGACGGGGAGCGCGTCGTGGTCGTGGAGGACGTCGTCACCAGCGGCGGTGCCGCGCTCGACGCCGTGCGCGCCCTGCGCCAGACGGGGCTCGTCTGCGAGACCGTGATCTGCGTCGTCGACCGCGGCGAGGGCGGTGCGGAGGCGATGGCCGAGGCCGGCGTGCGGCTCGAGCGACTGCTCGACGCCGAGGCCCTCCGGCTCGGCCGCTGAGAACCGCCTAGGCAAGCGGAACCGCCGCTGGTCGACGCCGGCGAACCCGCATGGTTGTGCGGTTTCGGATGGGATTTGGCTTTCCTATGCGGCCGCCTTCCGGAAAACCCGCATCGTTGAGCGGAAGTCCGTCCGATCGGGGTGGTAGGTTCCGCGCGTTCACAACCGTCCTGGAGGGACCGTGACCAAAGCGGAGTTCATCGATCAGGTTGCAGAGAAGACCGGCCTCAGCAAGAAGGACGCTGGGGAGGCCGTCGAGGCGATGCTCGACACCATCGCCGACACGCTCAAGCGGGGTGGCGACGTGACCTTCACCGGCTTCGGGAAGTTCACGGTGCAGCACCGCGCCGCGCGCATGGGGGTCAACCCCCGCACGGGCGCCAAGGTGCAGATCGCCGCGACCAAGGTGCCGAAGTTCTCGGCGGGGTCGCAGCTCAAGGCTGCCGTCAAGGGCTAGGCCGGGTGCCGCAGCCCGCGGCTCCCACGCACGCGAGACGGCCGTCCCCCGCCCGGGGGGCGGCCGTGCCGCGTTCGGGGGCCCTCGCGTGATCCCGTTCGGCGACCGCCTCGCGGCCCGCGTCGAGGCCTGCGGGAGCGCGCTCTGCGTGGGGATCGACCCGCGTGGCCCCTTCCCCGACGAGATCGTGCGGGGCCTCGCGGACTCCCGCTCGGGCCACGCCCGGGCGGTCGAGCGCTACGCCGTCGGCCTCGTGGAGGCCGCCGCGCCGTTCTGCGCGGCCGTCAAGCCCCAGGTCGCGCTGTTCGAGCTGCTCGGCGGCTACGGGCTCCACGCGCTCGACCGGGTCTGCGAGACGGCCCGCGAGCACGGCCTCCTGATCATCGCGGACGCCAAGCGCGGGGACATCGCCTCCACGGCGACCGCCTACGCGGAGGCGTGGATCGGGCTGCGACCGGGGGAGACGGCGCCCCTCGCCGACGCGGTCACCGTCAACGCCTACATGGGCCCGGACACCGTGGAGCCCTTCCTGGAGGTCGCCGACCGCCATGGGGCCGGGCTGTTCGTGCTCGCGCGCACGTCGAACCCCGGCGCCGCCGACCTCGAGGAGCGCCGGCTCGACGACGGCAGCCAGGTCTGGGAGGCGGTCGCCGGCTGGATCGCCGGCTGGGGGAGCGGGCGCACCGGGTCGAGCGGCGTCGCCGCCGTCGGCGCCGTGGTGGGGGCGACCGCCCCCACCGCCGTGCGGGCCGCCCGCGACCTGATGCCCGACGCGCCGCTGCTCCTGCCCGGCGTGGGCGCCCAGGGCGGGCGGATCGAGGACCTCGCACCCGCCTTCGAGCGGCATCCGGCGGGCGGGCTGGTGGTCGCCGCCCGCAGCGTGATCGAGGCCTGGCGCGACACCGACGGGGACTGGCGCAGCGCGGTCGCGGAGGCGGCCCGCCGGCACGCGGAGGACATCCGCCGCCTCGGCGCCTGACGGCGCCCGCGCGGCAGTACGATTCCTGCCGTGCACGGCCGCTCGCGTTTCTCCGTCTGGACCATCGTCGCCCCGCTCGCCCTGATCGGCGTGTTCGCGCTGGCGGTCATGTTGGTGCGCGACGCCCTCGACCAGCCGGCGGCGCCCGTCGCCTCCGAGCCCGCGGCGGCGCAGACGGCGGGGGCCGAGGACGCCGCGGTCGAGCAGCCCGTGACCGTGGGCCCGGACGTGCCGCCGTCGTACAAGATCCGAAAGGGCGATACCCTTAGCGCGATCGCCGAGCGCTACGGCGTGACCGAGGACTACATCCGCGAGCTCAACCCCGGTCTCGACCCCCTCGCCCTGATCCCCGGCGAGCGCATCAAGCTCCGCGACTCCGCCTGACCCCTGCCGCCATGATCATCACCGTCACGCCCAACGCCGCCCTGGACAAGACGATCCAGGTGCCCAGCATGCAGATCGGCATGCGCCACCGCGGCGCGGAGAGCCTCGTCGCGCCCGGCGGCAAGGGGATCAACGTGGCGCGCGCCCTGCTGGTCCTGCAGGAGCCCGTGATCGCCACCGGCCTCGCCGGCGGCGAGACCGGCGCCCGCATCGTGCGCGAGCTGACCGCCGAGGGCATCCTCAACGACTTCACGCCGATCGCCGGCGAGTCCCGCAGCACCACCGTGCTGATCGACCCCACGAGCGGCGGCCAGACCGAGATCATCGAGAACGGCCCCGAGGTCACGCCGACGGAGCTCGACCAGCTGCTAGATCGGCTCGAGTACGTCGCCCGCGACGCCCGCTGGGTCGTCCTCGCCGGCTCCCTGCCGCGGGACGTGGCCGAGGACTGGTACGCGGACGCGATCAAGCGGCTGCGGCGCAGCGGCGCCCAGATCGTGCTCGACTCCGAGGGCGAGCCGCTGCGCCACGGCGTCGCCGCCGAGCCGGCGCTCGTCTCCCCGAACCAGCGCGAGGCCGAGGAGCTCGTGGGTCACGAGTTCGCCGGCGAGGACGACATCGTCGCCGCGCTCGACGAGATCGCCGAGATGGGGCCCCGCAACGTGCTGATCACGTTCGAGAGCGGGCTCGCCGCGCTCGTGCGCGAGGGGCAGCAGACGCGCCGCTTCCTGGTGCGGGCGCCGCGCGTCGAGGTGCTCGGGACCGTCGGCGCGGGCGACGCGCTCCTGGCCGGGTTCCTGGCCGCGCTCAGCCGCGACGCCGACCACGAGCGCGCGCTGCGCCACGCCGTCGCGTGCGGCACCGCCAGCACCCTGACGCCCGGCGCGGGCCGCCTCGACCCGCGCGACGTCAAGCGCCTCCTGGCCGAGACCGAGCTGCTCGAGCCGACTCCGCTCTGAGCACGGGCGCCGTCCGGAACCCCGACTAGTGTCAGGGGCACGACACGACGGACGGCAGGGCAGGGCCCCGACCCCGGGGCGGCACCCGCGGAAAGGATCGGCGAAGCGCGGTGGAGATCGAAATCGGACGGGGGAAGAAGGCGCGTCGCGCCTACGGCTTTGACGACATCGCGATCGTGCCGAGCCGGCGCACGCGCGACGCAGAGGACGTCGACATCGGCTGGAAGCTCGGCCCGTACCTGATCGAGCTGCCGCTGGTCGCGTCGGCGATGGACGGCGTCGTCTCGCCCGCCACCGCGATCCAGCTGGGCCGCCTCGGCGGGCTCGGCGTGCTCAACCTCGAGGGCCTGTGGGCGCGCTACGCCGACGCCGACGCGATCCTCGAGGAGATCGCGTCGCTGCCGCCGGAGACGGCGACGGGGCGCATGCAGGAGATCTACGGCGCGCCGCTCGATCCGGACCTGATGGCCCAGCGCGTCCGCGAGATCAAGGAGGCGGGCGTGATCACGGCCGCCAGCCTCACCCCGCAGCGCGTCCGGGACCACTGGGAGGGCCTCGTCGGGGCCGGCCTCGATGTGCTCGTGATCCAGGGCACCGTGGTCTCCGCCGAGCACGTCTCGCGCAGCGTGGAGCCGCTCAACCTGAAGGAGTTCATCGCCGGCGTCGGCATCCCGTGCGTCGTCGGCGGCTGCGCCAGCTACCAGACGGCGCTGCACCTGATGCGGACCGGAGCCGCCGCCGTCCTGGTCGGCGTCGGCCCGGGCGCGGCCTGCACGACGCGCGGCGTCCTCGGCGTCGGCGTGCCGCAGGCGACCGCGATCGCGGACGCCGCGGCGGCCCGCGTCCAGCACCTGCTGGAGACCGGCCAGTACGTCAACGTGATCGCCGACGGCGGCATGCGCACGGGCGGCGACATCGCCAAGGCGATCGCCTGCGGCTCCGACGCCGTGATGATCGGCTCGCCGCTGGCCCGGGCCCACGAGGCGCCGGGCCGCGGCACCCACTGGGGGATGGCCACCTTCCACCCGACCCTGCCGCGCGGCGCGCGCGTGCGCACCGACCAGGTCGCGAGCCTCGAGCAGATCCTGCTCGGGCCGGCCAACGAGAACGACGGCACGCTCAACCTGATGGGCGCGCTGCGCACCTCGATGGCGACCACCGGCTACGAGACGATCCACGAGTTCCAGAAGGCCGAGATCATGGTCGCGCCGGCGCTGCAGACGGAGGGCAAGAAGCTGCAGCGCGAGCAGGGCATCGGGATGTCGCGCTAGCCGGATGGCCGCCGACCAGCCGATCCTCGTCCTCGACTTCGGCGCGCAGTACGCGCAGCTGATCGCCCGGCGGATCCGCGAGCGGCGGGTCCTGTCCGAGCTCGTCCCGCACGACCTCACGGCCGCGGAGCTCGCCGCCCGCAACCCGGCGGGGATCGTGCTCTCGGGCGGGCCGGCGTCGGTCAACGAGCCGGGCGCGCCGGCGCTCGACCCGGCGATCTTCGACCTCGGGGTGCCGGTGCTCGGCATCTGCTACGGCATGCAGGCGATGGCGCAGGCGCTCGGCGGCGAGGTGGGGCGGACCGGGACGGGCGAGTTCGGCAAGACGGAGCTCGAGGTCGAGACCGACGCGGTCCTGTTCCGCGGGATCCCACGCGCGCACTCCTGCTGGATGAGCCACAACGACTCGGTCACGCGCCTGCCGGAGGGCTTCCGCGCGACCGCCTCGACCCCCGGCGCGCCCGTGGCGGCGATGGAGCACCCCGAGCGGCGGCTGCACGCGGTGCAGTTCCATCCCGAGGTCGTGCACACCCCGCAGGGCACGGACATGCTGGAGCGCTTCGCCTACGACGTCTGCGGGCAGGACGGCTCGTGGACGCCGCAGCGCGTGATCGACGAGCAGGTCGAGCGGATCCGCGCCCAGGTCGGCGACGAGCAGGTGCTCTGCGCCCTCTCCGGCGGGGTCGACTCCGCCGTCGCCGCGCTGCTCGTGCACCGCGCGGTCGGCGACCAGCTGACCTGCGTGTTCGTCGACCACGGCCTGCTGCGCGAGGGCGAGGCCGAGCAGGTCGTCGAGACCTTCGGCGGGCACTACAAGGTGCCGCTCGTCCACGTGCAGGCGCAGGAGCGCTTCCTCGGCCTGCTGGCCGGCGTGACCGAGCCCGAGGAGAAGCGCAAGATCATCGGCGAGACCTTCATCCGCGTCTTCGAGGAGGAGTCGCGGCGGCTCGAGGGCGTCCGCTTCCTCGTGCAGGGCACGCTCTACTCCGACGTGATCGAGTCCGGCTCGAAGACGGCGGCCAAGATCAAGTCCCACCACAACGTGGGCGGCCTGCCCGACGACATGGACCTCGAGCTGTGCGAGCCGCTGCGGCTGCTCTTCAAGGACGAGGTGCGCCAGGTCGGGATCGAGCTCGGGATGCCCGAGCGGATGGTCTGGCGCCAGCCGTTCCCCGGCCCGGGCCTCGCGATCCGGATCATCGGCGACGTCACCGAGGAGCGCCTGCGGATCCTGCGCCATGCGGACGCCGTCCTCCAGGAGGAGATCCGCGCCGCGGACTGGTACCGACGCCTGTGGCAGTCCTTCGCCGTCCTGCCCGCCGTCAAGTCGGTCGGCGTGATGGGCGACGCGCGCACCTACGAGTACCCGATCGTGATCCGCGCGGTCACGTCCGAGGACGCCATGACGGCCGACTGGGCGCGGCTGCCCTACGACCTGCTCGAGCGCATCTCGACGCGGATCATCAACGAGGTCCCCGGGGTCAACCGGGTCGCGCTCGACATCTCGTCGAAGCCGCCCGGCACGATCGAGTGGGAGTAGGTCCGCGCACGGCGACCCCGGGTCCCCGCGCGGTACGCTGAGGCCGTGGCCGCATCCGCCTCCGCCCGCCGCGCGCAGGTGCGTCGGCGCCGCGTCGCCCTCCTGATCGGCGCAATCGGGGCGCTGCTCGTGCTCGCCGCCGCCGCGTGGGCGCTGCGCCCCGACGCCCCCACCGCCCCGTCGAGCTACGCCTCGCAGAGCGCGGTCGACCGCGCCGCGCAGGAGGCGGCCGCGAGCGCCGCGGAGGCGGCGAAGGCCGCCGACGAGATCGAGAGGCGCACGTGGTCGATCGGCCCCTACGCCGAGCAGGTGCCGAAGGAGGACGGCGTCGCCGCCGGCGCCCCCGTCAAGGGGCTCGTGGCCCTGACCTTCGACGACGGCCCCGGCCGCTACACCTACGACGTCCTCGCGCTGCTCAAGCGCCACAAGATGAAGGCGACCTTCTTCGTGCTCGGCTCGAAGGCCGAGCAGGACCCGCGGGCGCTCCGCCAGATGGTGGACGAGGGCCACGTCGTGGCCGCGCACTCGTGGACGCACGCCAGCATGGTCACCCTCGACGCGAAGGGCCTGCGCGGGGAGTTCGACCGCACCAACGCCGTGATCCGCGAGGCCACGGGCCGGGTCGCGGCGATCCAGCGCCCGCCCTTCGGCGACTTCGACGGCCGCACGAACCGCTGGTCGCGGGCGAACGGCATGCTGCCGATCCTCTGGAACGTCGACTCGAACGACTGGCAGCTCGACGACCCGCGCACGGTCGCGGACAACGTCCTCAACGCGCCCAACCTCGGTCCCGGCGCGATCATCCTGCTCCACGACGGCGGCGACGACCGCTCCATGACCGTCAACGCGCTGCCGGCGATCATGGACGGCCTGCGCAAGCGGGGCCTGCGCTCCGTGACGATCCCGGAGCTCCTGCGGCAGGGGCCGCCCGAGACGATCGGGCCGGGCACCTTCGCGCCCAGCACGTTCGCCGAGGGCTACACGGCCGACGCGGGCTAGAGGGCGGCGCGCAGGCGCGCGGCGGTCCGCGCCAGGCCCTCGGCATCGCCCGGGGCGGTCGGCCACGGGATCGTGAGGCCGTCGTCGGGGAAGCGGGGCAGGACGTGCAGGTGCAGGTGGAACACCGTCTGCCAGCCGTCGGGTCGCGCGCACGAGAGCAGCGTGACGCCGGTCGCCCCGAGGGCGGCCTCCTGGGCGCGACCGACGCGGGCCGCCAGCGCCGAGCAGGCCGCGAGCGCGTCGTCGTCGGCGGCGAGCGCGTCGTCGTGGTGGGCGCGGGGGATCACGAGCACGTGGCCCTCCGCCGCGGGGAAGATGTCCATGAAGGCGAGGGCGCGCTCGTCCTCCGCGACGATCGTCGCGGGGATCGCGCCGGCGGCGATCCCGCAGAAGAGGCAGTCGGCCATGCCGCGATCCTAGCGGCGTCCGCAGCGGGCGATATACCTCAGGCGGTGGCCGCGTTCTCGGATCCGCGCTGGTTCGATCGGGAGGCGGCCGTCGAGCGCGCCGACCTCGCCTGCCGCGCGGTGCCGCAGGCGGACGGCTCGATGATCCGCCACGCGCGCACGCAGTCCGGAGCCGAGCTGGACGTGGTCACCCTGCGGATCGCCGAGGGGCCCCTGACGGGCCGCCACGCGGGCCTCCTGATCTGGCCGCCGCGCCGGCCCGGCGACCTCGAGCGCACGCTCGGGCCGCTCGCCGCTGTCGACGACCTCGAGGAGCTCGCCGAGCGCCTCGCCGTGACCACGGTCCGCTGTCGGCTGGAGACGAGCCCCTTCGGCGACCTCGAGGTGCGCAAGGTGCTCGACATCGCCCCCGAGCTGCCGGTGCCCGAGCCGGCCGGACCGGTGCCCCCGGAGGTGCCCGCCGATCTCCTGCCCGCGGCTCCGAAAGACCCGCCTGCGGCGCGCGTCCAGGTGATCATCGACGCCGCGCAGGTGCGCGAGGCGGCGGAGCTCCTGCAGGGACTGCCGGTCCTCGCCGTCGACATCGAGACCGCGTGCACGCGGCTGCCGCTCGATCAGCGGGAGGAGCGGGACGCCTTCGAGCCCTGGAACGGCACCGTGCGCCTCGTGCAGGTGGCGGCGCCCGCGCCCGACGGCGGCCTCGCCGCGATCGTGATCGACTGCTGGGAGACGGACC
>JBEGMS010000211.1:0-3458 GCA_041182985.1 Actinomycetota bacterium | reverse complement strand
GTCCCGGCCGGCGACCGTGCCGGGCGGGGCGAGGCGGCGCAGCACGACGCGGTCGCCGCGCAGCGCCGCCAGCGGCGCGTCGAGCCGGAGCTGCACGAGGCCGCGGCCGCCGGCCGGGACCGCGTCCGCGCCGAGCACGACCGCCCGGGCGTGGGCGAGCGCCGTTCCGTGCAGGACCTCGAGGTGCTCGCCGTGCGCGAGCCCGCCCGTATCGGCCAGGCAGGCCGCCTCGACGTCGAGGCGGTAGGAGGTTCGCGCCGGCGGGCCCGTCCACAGGACCGATCCCGGCGGCGCCTCGTCGCGCTCGACGCCGACGAGGGCCGCGGCGACGCGGCTGCCGGCGGGCGCGTCGTCGACGGGGCCGCCGTGCACCTCGAGCGAGCGCACCCGGGCGCTGGCGCCGCCGGGCTGCACCTCGATGCGGTCCCCGACCCGGAGCGTGCCCGACCAGAGCGTGCCGGTCGCGACGGTCCCGATCCCCTTGAGCGCGAACGCGCGGTCGACGGGCAGGCGCACGCGGCCCGACGCGGGGCGGGGCGCCGTCCGCGCCGCCTCGTCGGCGATGCGCGCCACGAGCTCGTCGAGCCCGCTGCCGGTCGCGGCGGAGACGGGGACGATCGGCGCGTCGGCGAGCGGCGAGCCCCGGAGCGCCGCGCGCACGTCGCCGGCCACCGCGGCGATCCGGGCGTCGTCGGCGAGGTCGGCCTTCGTGATCGCGACGACGCCGTGCGCGACCCCGAGCAGGGCGAGGATCGCGAGGTGCTCCGTCGTCTGCGGCATCACGCCGTCGTCGGCCGCGACGCACAGCAGCGCGAGGTCGATGCCGGTGGCGCCGCCGACCATGGTGCGCACGAAGCGCTCGTGGCCCGGCACGTCGACGACGCTCAGGCGCGCGCCGTCGGGCAGCGCGAGCTCGGCGTAGCCGAGCACGATCGAGATCCCGCGCCGGCGCTCCTCCTCGAGGCGGTCGGTGTCGGTGCCGGTGAGGGCCCCGACCAGGCGCGTCTTGCCGTGGTCGACGTGACCGGCCGTGCCGAGCGTCAGCCGCGGCGTCATCGGCAGGCGGTGACGCGCCGGGCGACGAGGTCGACCTCGCCGTCGTCGAGCAGCGTGCGGCAGTCGAGCAGGAGCAGCCCGTCCTCGAGCCGGCCGAGCACGGCCGGCTCGCCGGTGCGCAGCGCCAGATGCAGCGCGCCCGTCGGGTCGGGCAGGGCGCACGCCCAGCTCGGCAGGTCGACCGCGGGCAGCGCGCCGCCGCCGATCCGCGCGGCCGAGGGCACGGCCTCGCCGCCGGTCAGCCCGGCGAGCCGCTCGGCCCGCTCCCGGACCGCGGCCTCGGGCATGGCGATCATCCGCCGCACGGGCACCGCGGCGCGGGCGCGCTCGGGATCGGCGTGCAGGCGCAGGGTCGCGGCGAGGGCGGCGATGCCGAGCCGGTCGATGCGCATGGCGCGGGCCAGCGGGTGGCGCGCGACGGCCTGCACGAGGTCGGCGCGCCCCGCGATCAGGCCGGCCTGCGGGCCGCCGAGCAGCTTGTCGCCGGAGAACAGCACGAGGCCCGCGCCGGCGGCGATCGACCCGGCGGCGTCGGGCTCGCCGGGGATGTCGGGGTCGGGCAGGAGCAGGCCCGAGCCGATGTCGTCGACCACGGGCACGCCGCGCTCGCGGCCGAGGGCGGCGAGCTCGGCCACGCCGACCTCCTCCGTGAAGCCGACCACGCGGTAGTTGGAGGGGTGGGCGCGCAGGAGCAGCGCGGTGTCGGGGCCGATCGCCGCGGCGTAGTCGTCGACGCGGGTGCGGTTCGTGGCGCCGACCTCGACGAGCCGGGCGCCGGCCTGCTCCATGATCTCCGGCAGCCGGAAGCCGTCGCCGATCTCGATCAGCTGGCCGCGCGACACCACGACCTCGCGGCCGCGGGCGAGGGCCGCGAGGACGAGCACGAGCGCGCCGGCGGCGTTGTTGACGGCGATCGCCGCCTCGGCGCCCACGAGGCGCGCCGCGAGCGGGCCCACGTGCGCCTGGCGCGAGCCGCGCTGGCCGGTCGCGCGGTCGAGCTCGAGGTCGGCGTAGCCGCCCGCCGTGGCCACGACCGCGGCCACGGCCTCCGGGGCCAGCGGCGCCCGGCCGAGGTTCGTGTGCACGACGACGCCCGTCGCGTTGACCACGGGAATGAGGCGCGCCGCGTCGAGGGCCAGGACGCGCGCGGCGACCAGCGCCGCCTCGCCGTCCCGCCCGTCGGCGGGAGCGGCGCCGTCGAGGAGCTCGGCGCGGCGGGCGGCGAGGGCCTCGCGGGCGAGGGCCGCCGCCCCTGCGTGGCCGAGCTCGGCGAGGACCCCGGCGAGCGCGGGCTCGGCGAGGACGCGGTCCACGGCCGGCAGCTGGCGCAGGGCCTCCATGGGACGGATGGTAGAGCCGCCCGGGCTGTGGGGGGTCCGCGAGGCGGGCCGGGGGCGGTCTGGTACGGTCCCGGCCGGCGATGCTACGTCTGTTCCAGATCACCGGCTCCTCGTCCTTCGCGGCCCGCGCGGCCCTCGAGGAGGCCGGCGCCGAGTACGAGGTCGCGAACGTGCATCCGCGCCAGCGCGACCGCGACCCGGCCTTCGCGCAGGCGAACCCGCTGATGCGCGTCCCGACCCTGGTCGACGGCGACAGCGCGGTCTACGAGACCGGCGCCGTGCTGCTGCACATCGGCGACCGCTTCCCCGCGGCGGACCTCCTGCCGCCCGTCGGCGACCCGCTGCGGCCGGTGGCCTACCGCTGGGTGACCTGGATCGCGAACACCCTGCACCCGGCCTGGTGGCCGCTGATGATCCCGCAGTTCCTGACCACCGACGAGTCGGCTGCGCCGGGGATCCGCGAGCGCGGCATCGTCAACATGGCCAAGCACGGCGACTACCTCGAGCGCGAGCTCGAGGGCCGCGAGTGGTGCCTGGGCGACCGCTTCTCCGTCGCCGACATCTACCTCTACATGCTGGTCGGCTGGCAGTCCTTCGTCGACGACGTCCTCGTCGGCGGCGACAACGTCCAGGGCCACTTCGCCCGCGTCGGCGCACGCCCCGCGATCGCGCGGGCGCGCGAGCTCGACGACCTGACGCCCGACTTCCAGCGCAACCACCCCGAGCTGCGGGGCGGCGAGCCGATCTAGGGGGCTGGGGCTAGGAGCCCTGGCCGACCCAGACCGAGCCGTCCGCGTAGACCTCGCGCTTCCAGATCGGCACGGACGCCTTCAGCTGCTCGATGATCCACTGCGTCGCGGCGAGCGCGGCGGGGCGGTGGCGCGCCGTCGAGATCGCGCACCGCACGGGCACCGTGCTGCCCGGCGAGGCCTCCGTGGTGATCGTCTCGACGGCGCGCCACCGCCCCGCCGCGCTCGCCGCGACGCAGTGGATCATCGAGCAGCTGAAGGCGTCCGTGCCGATCTGGAAGCGCGAGGTCTACGCGGACGGCTCGGTCTGGGT
>JBEGMS010000210.1:0-11928 GCA_041182985.1 Actinomycetota bacterium | reverse complement strand
GATCAGGACGGTGCCGGTGGCCTGCGTGGCGACGGCGACGGCGATCGACGTCACGTCCGCGGGGAACTGCGGCCACGGCCCGTCCTCGAGCTTGGGCACCTGCCCGCCGACGTCGTCGCGGATCACGAGCTCCTGGTCGTCCGGGACGGTCAGGTCGCGGCCGTCGAGCTCGATCCGCACCCCGAGCCGCTCGAAGCCGTGCAGCACCGGGTGCAGGTCCTCGGGCTCGACGTCCTCGATCACCAGCACCCCGGGGGTGACGGCGGCGAGGCCGATGAAGGACGCGACCTCGATGTGGTCGGGGCCGATCGTGTGACGGGCGCCGCCGAGCGCGGCGCGCCCGCGGATCGTGAGCACGTTGGACCCGATCCCGTCGATCTCGGCCCCCATCGCCACGAGGAAGCGGCAGAGGTCCTGGACGTGCGGCTCGCAGGCCGCGTTGATCAGCGTCGTCTCGCCCTTGGCGAGCACGGCGGCCATGATCGCGTTCTCGGTCGCGGTCACGCTCGGCTCGTCCATGAAGAAGCGGGTGCCCACGAGGCCGCTCGGGGCGGTCAGCGAGAAGTCGCGGTCGACCTCGACGCTCGCGCCGAGGGCGGCGAAGGCGTGCAGGTGGGTGTCGATGCGGCGGCGGCCGATCACGTCCCCGCCCGGCGGCGGCACGAGCACCGAGCCGCAGCGCGCGAGCAGGGGGCCGGCGAGCAGGATCGAGGCGCGGATGCGGACGCTCAGCATGCGGTCGATCGACGGCGTCAGGTCGCCCGCCGCGCGGATCCGCAGCGTGTTGGTGGCGGTCCACTCGACCTCGGCGCCCGTGGCCTGCACGAGCTCCGCCATCACCTCGACGTCGCGGATGCGCGGCACGTTGTCGATCACGCACTCCTGCTCGGTCAGGAGGCACGCGGCGATGATCGGCAGCGCGCCGTTCTTGTTGCCGCCGACCCGGACGCGCCCCTCGAGGGGGTGGCCGCCCTCGATCACGAGGAGATCGCCGAGGCCGCCACGGGTCGCCGCAGTCGCGCTCACGGGGCGCATCGTAGCCGTCGCCCCTCCCCCGGGCCCCGCCTCGGGTACCCTTGCGCCCCATGGCCGACGATCTCGTGCACGACCGCGACGCCGCCTGGGGAACCGTCTGCGAGCACATCCAGTCGGAGGCCCTGCGCCGCCACTGCCTCGCCGTCGAGGCCTCCGTGCGCTGGTACGCGCGCCAGGCGGGCGAGGACGAGCTGGCCTGGGGCAACGTCGCGCTCCTGCACGACTTCGACTGGGAGATCCACCCCACGCTCGAGCAGCACCCCCAGGCCGGCGAGGCGATCCTCGCCGAGCGCGGCTACCCCGACTGGTTCCGGCACGCGATCCTGACGCACGCCAACCACCTCGAGCTGCCGCGCGAGACGCCGCTCGAGCGGACGCTGTTCGCCTGCGACGAGCTGTCGGGCTTCGTGCACGCCTGCGGCCTCGTGCGCCCGAACGGCCTCGAGGGCCTCGAGCCCAAGAGCGTGAGGAAGAAGCTCAAGCAGCCGTCGTTCGCCGCCGGCGTCGACCGCGACGACGTCTACGCGGGGCCGGAGCTGCTCGGCATCGAGCTCGACGACCACATCCGCAACGTCGTCGCCGCCCTGCAGCCGATCGCGGCCGAGCTCGGCCTGCCCGCCGCCTAGAGCGCGACGAGCGCGGCGATCAGCCGGTCGACGTCGCCCGCGTCGTTCCACGGGCCGACGGACACGCGCGTCAGCTCCGTGCGCGGCAGCGAGCGCACGACGACGTCCTGCGCCTCGAGCCGCCGCACCACCTCGACCGCGGTCAGGCCCTCGGTCTCGAAGGCGACGAACGGCGAGCCGTGGTCGACCTCGGCCACGCGGGCCCGCGGCACCTCGGCGGCGAGCCGCTCGCGCACGTGGGCGGTGAGGCGCATCGCGTCCGCGTGCCCCGCCTCGACCCCGAACGCCTCCCGCCACTCGATCGCCGCGGTCAGGCCCACCAGCGCCGTGTGCGTGACCGTGCCCGGCTCGAAGCGGCGCGCGCCGGGCCACATGCGCGGCCCGTCGGGCGTCTTCTCCATCGTGGGGTAGCCGGGGAAGGCCGGGTGGATGCGCTCGACGGCGTCGGGGCGCACCCACAGGCCGCCCGTGCCGGACGGGCCGCAGAGCCACTTCTGGCCGCTGATCGTGTAGAAGTCGCAGCCCAAGGCCGGCGCCTCGACGGGAATGCAGCCCGGGCCCTGCGCCGCGTCGACGAGGAACAGCGCCCCGTGCGCCCGCACCGCCTCGGCCATCCGCGCGATCGGCATCACGCGCCCGGTCGTCCAGATCACGTGCGAGAGCGCGACGAGCCGCGTGCGCGGGGTCAGGGCGTCGGCGATCGCCTGCGCCGGGTCGGGCGCCTCGGTGATCGGGACGACGCGCGTCACGATCCCGCGGCGGCGGCCCATCACGTCGAGCGGCACGGTCAGGCCGGGGTGCTCGTAGTCGCCGATCAGGACCTCGTCGCCCTCCGCCCAGTCGATCCCGCCGACGACGAGGTTGAGGCCGTCGGAGGTGCAGTGCGCGAGCGCGATCTGGTCGGCCGGGGCGCCGACCATGCGGGCCAGGGCCTCACGGGCGGCCTGCTCGATCGCGGCCTGCCGCGCGTACTTGCGGTCGCCGATGCGCCCGCCCCGGAACGCCTCGTCGGTGTAGGCCGCCATCGCCTCCACGGCGGGTGCGGGCAGCGGGCCGAAGGTGCCGGTGTTGAAGTACGCCTGCGCGGTGACGGCCGGCAGCTGGGCGCGGATCGCAGCGGTATCGGGCATTTCCCGAAGCCTACGGGGTCGCGGTCCCCGCTAGCATCAGGCGCATGTTCCGACGCAGGCAGTTCGGCGACCTCATCGACCGCCAGCTCCAGGTCTTCGCCGAGGACCACGGCGACCGCCTGGAGGCGATCCGCGAGGCGCGCGCCGCGTTCCGCACCTCCGACCGCGACGAGGTCGAGGAGCGCTACGGCGACTACGCCGACGAGGTCGACTGGGCGGCGGAGGAGCTCGCCGCGATGCGCGACGGCTACGCCGAGACGCTCGACGACGGCGACGGCACGGCCGACCGCTACATCTCGGAGTTCAACCGGGCCGTCCAGAAGACGATGCCCGAGATCGCCGCGGCGCTCGAGGGCTAGGCCGTCACGACGACGCGGCCGGGTCCCGCGCTCGCGACGCACGGCGCCACGACGAGGACGTCCAGCGCGGCGCAGCGCGCCACGTCGGCCTCGTGCCCCGTGCCGTCGAGGTCGCGCCTGCTCTGCGAGTCGTCGAGGGCGGCCTGCGCGTCGGGGTAGGCGCGAGCGACCGCCATCGCGACCCGCGCGGCGTCCGTCGCGAAGGCGTCCGGCAGGCGCTCGGCCGCGCGGGCGAGCAGGACGCCCGCCACGTAGACGTCGTCGAGGGCGATGTCCCCGCGCACGCCGGCGCAGCGCACGGCCAACGCGCCGTCGGCGGGCAGGGCGGCGAGGGCGCGGTCGACGAGCGCCTGCGCGTTGACGAGCGCGCCCACGAGCACGGTCCGCGCCTCGGCGGCCGACTGCAGGATCGCGCGCGTGCCGTTCGTGGTCGTGAGGACCAGCACCTCCCCGCGCGGCTCGGCGTACTCGGCGGGCGAGTTGCCGAGGTCGAAGCCCTCGATCAGGACGCCGTGGCGCTCGCCGCCGAGGACGACCCCGTCGGCGCGCTCGGCGTGCGCGTCCTCGATCTCCCCGACGCAGACGACCTCGCGGTAGCCGGCGGCCAGGGCGTGCGAGAGGGTCGTGGTGGCGCGGATGCAGTCGACGACGATCGCCACGTCGGCCGGGGCGGCATCGACCGGCCCGAGGGCGGCGTGCAGGGTCGCGGGCACGGGGGCTAGCGGTCCTTGAAGGAGGCGCCGAGGGCGGCCTGCGCGGCCGCGAGGCGCGCGATCGGGACGCGGAAGGGCGAGCAGGAGACGTAGTCGACGCCGACCTCGTGGAAGAAGCCGACGCTCATGGGGTCGCCGCCGTGCTCGCCGCAGACCCCGAGCTTGAGGTCGGGCTTGACCGCGCGGCCCTTCTCGCAGCCCATCCGCACGACCGCGCCGACGCCGTCGACGTCGATCGTCTGGAAGGGGTTCTTGTCGATCACCCCGTCGTCGAGGTACTGGGTCAGGAACTTGCCCTCGGCGTCGTCGCGCGAGAGCCCGAGCACGGTCTGCGTGAGGTCGTTCGTGCCGAACGAGAAGAAGTCGGCCTCGGTGGCGATCTGGTCGGCGACGACCGCCGCACGCGGCAGCTCGATCATCGTGCCCACCTGGATCGGGAAGTCGACGCCGGCGCGCTCGGTCTCCTCGCGCACGACCTCCTCGACCAGGATGCGCATCCGCCGCAGTTCCTCCGCGAAGCCGACCAGCGGGATCATGATCTCGGGGCGCGGGTCGCCGCCCGCGGCGCGGACCGCGAGCGCCGCGTCGACGATGGCGCGGGCCTGCATCTCGTAGATCTCCGGGAAGAGCAGCCCGAGCCGGCAGCCGCGGGTCCCCAGCATCGGGTTGGCCTCGGTCAGCTCCTTGACGCGGGCGAGCAGCGCCTCGGCGGCGACGAGGTCGCCGGGGGCGCCGTGCTCGCGGATGCGCTCCACGTCGCGGGAGGCCTCGAGCAGGCTCGGCAGGAACTCGTGCAGCGGCGGATCGAGCAGGCGGATCGTGACGGGCAGGCCGTCCATCGCCCGCAGGATCCCCTCGAAGTCGCCCTGCTGCATCGGCGCGATCTCGGCGAGGGCGGCGAGGCGGTCCGCCTCGTCGCTCGCGAGGATCATCCGGCGCACGCTCGGCAGGCGGTCCTCGCTCATGAACATGTGCTCGGTGCGGCAGAGGCCGATGCCCTCCGCCCCGAAGCCGCGGGCCCGCTCGGCGTCCTCCGGCGTGTCCGCGTTGGCGCGCACGCGCAGCCGGCGGATCTCGTCGGCCCAGGCCGTGATCTCGCGGAAGGAGTCGTCGAAGCGCGGCGGCACGAGCGGCAGCCCGCCCGCCAGCACCTCGCCCGTCGAGCCGTCCATCGTGATGGTGTCGCCCTCCGCGAGCGTGCGGCCGCCGATCACGATGGTGCGCGCCTCGACGTCGATCTGGAGGCCCTCGATGCCGGCCACGCACGGCTTGCCCATCCCGCGCGCCACGACGGCCGCGTGCGACGTCATGCCGCCGTGGGCCGTGATCACGCCCTGCGCGGCGATCACCCCGTGGATGTCGTCCGGGGTGGTCTCCCAGCGCACGAGGATCACCGGCGTGCCGCCCTTGCCGCGGCGCTCCGCCGTGTCGGCGTCGAGCACGATCTCCCCCACGCCCGCGCCGGGCGAGGCGTTGAGGCCGCTGGCGAGCAGGTCGCGCGGCGCGTCCGGGTCGATCGTCGGGTGCAGGAGCTGGTCGAGCTGCTTGGGGTCGATCCGCTGGACGGCCTGCTCGCGGGTGATCACGCCCTCCGCGACCATCTCGCAGGCCACCCGCACGGCCGCCTGCGCCGTGCGCTTGCCCGTGCGCGTCTGCAGCAGGTACAGCCGCCCCTGCTCGACCGTGAACTCGATGTCCTGCATGTCGCCGTAGTGGGCCTCGAGGCGCGCCATCGTGGCCACGAGCTCGTGGTAGGCGTCCGGGAGCGCCTGCTCCATCTCGGCGAGCGGCCGCGGCGTGCGGATGCCGGCGACCACGTCCTCGCCCTGGGCGTTGACGAGGAACTCGCCGTACAGCTCCTTGGCGCCGGTGGCGGGGTTGCGGGTGAAGCAGACGCCCGTGCCCGACGTCTCGCCGAGGTTGCCGAACACCATCTGCATCACGTTGACCGCGGTGCCGAGGTCGTCGGGGATGTCGTTGGCGCGCCGGTAGACGGCGGCGCGCGGGTTCTGCCAGGACTCGAAGACCGCGTTGATCGCGAGGCGCAGCTGCTCGCGCGGGTCGTCGCCGAAGGCGCCGGCCCCGGCCGACTCCTCGGTGATGCGCTTGAACGTGGCGACGAGGCCCTCGAGGTCCTCGGCGCTGAGGTCCGTGTCGAGGGCGACGCCCCGCTCGCGCTTGAGCTGCGAGAGCGCGTGCTCGAAGTCGTCGGACGGCACGCCGAGCACGACCTCCCCGAACATCTGCACGAAGCGCCGGTACGAGTCCCAGGCGAAGCGCGGGTTGCCGGACTCCGCCGCGAGGCCGCGCACCGCGGCGTCGTTGATCCCGAGGTTGAGGATCGTGTCCATCATCCCCGGCATCGAGAAGACCGCGCCGGAGCGCACGCTGACGAGCAGGGGCCGCTCCGGGTCGCCGAGCCGGCGCCCGGTCCGCTCCTCGAGCGCGGCGAGCCGCTCGAGCACGGCATCCCAGAGCCCGTCCGGCCACGCGCCGTCGGCGTTCATCGCCGCCACGCAGGCGGTGGTGGTGACCGTGAAGCCGTCGGGCACGGGCACGCCGATGCGCTGCATCTCGGCGACGTTGGCGCCCTTGCCGCCGAGCAGGCCCCGCATCTCGGCGGAGCCCTCGGACTGGTCGTAGACGTACGTGGGGGCCGTGGCCCGGTCGACGGAAGCCATCAGACGGGCAGCCTAGTCAACGCCGCCCCCGGGACGGCCGCAGTGGGCCGCAGACCCCCGGATCGGCCATGATGCCGCCATGCGGATCCACACGGGCGGCGATGCGTCGGAGCTGTACGGCGGGCGCTTCACCGGGGCGGTGCGCCTCGAGATGCTCCAGGAGGCGGAGGCCGAGGGCCGCCCCGACATCGCGCGCGTCGCGTTCGCCGACGGCGCCTGCACCTTCTGGCACCGCCACCCGGGCGGCCAGCAGCTGCTCGTGCTCTCGGGCCGCGGGCGCGTCGGCACCGCCGACGGCGAGGTCGAGCTCGCCCCGGGCGACTTCGTCGACGCCCCGGCCGACGAGCGCCACTACCACGGCGCGGCCGCGGGATCCGACTGCGTATTCCTGGCGATCACCTACGGCACCACGGCCTGGGAGGACCTCGCGCCGTGAGCGACGCCCGGCACGCGGAGGTCGCGGTCCTCGGCGGCGGCACCGCCGGCGCAGTTGTCGCCGCGCGCCTCGCGGAGGCCGGCGCGGACGTCCTGCTCGTCGAGGCCGGCCCCGACTACGGGCCGCACGGCGCGCCGGGCTGGCCGGAGGACCTCGTCGACGCCACGACGCTCGCCCTCTCGCACGACTGGGGCTACCGGAGCCCCGACGGGCGCTGGGCGTGGGAGCGGGCGCGGGTGATCGGCGGCTGCTCCTCGCACAACGGCGCGATCGCGGCGGTCGGCCACCGCTCCGACTACGACGGCTGGGGGCTGCCCGGCTGGACGGGCGCCGACGTCGAGCCCGTCTTCCGCGCGGTCGTGGAGCGGATGCGCGTGCGCGTCTACGGCGACGACGAGGTCGTGCCGTTCCACCGCCACTGCCTCGCCGCCGCCGAGGCGCTCGGCTGGCGGATCGCCTCCGACCTCTGCGACCTCGACGCCAACGACTCCTTCGGGCTCGAGTCCGTCAACGTCGTCGGGCGCACCCGCTGGAACGCCGCCTTCGCCTACCTCGACCCGGTCCGCGACCTCCCGAACCTGGCGATCCTCGACCGCACGCTGGTCGACCGGATCGCGGAGGGCGGCGAGGGCGTCGCGGTGCACGCGGTCCGGGACGGCCGGCCGCTCGCGATTCACGCCGACCGCGTGGTGCTGGCCGCCGGCGCCTACGGCACGCCGCTCGTCCTGCAGCGCTCCGGGATCGGCGACCCCGCGCGGCTGGCCGCCGTCGGCGTCGAGCCGGTCCTCGACCTGCCCGGCGTCGGCGCGAACCTCCACGACCACCCGCTCGTCCTCGTGGACCGCGCGATTGGCGACGCGCTCCAGGCCGACATCGACGCCGCCAAGGCGCAGGGGTTCCTGCCGGAGGAGCAGACCCTCGGCAAGGCGGTCTCATCGCAGTCGCCGGACGGCCTCTTCGACCTGCACGTCTTCCCCGTGCTCGCCGCCGACCAGACCAACGAGCTGCACGGCCGCGTCGGCATCGTCGCCTCCTGCGTGACGCCGGAGAGTCGCGGCCGCATCGACATCGCCTCGACCGACCCCGAGGCGCACCCCGTGATCGACCACGACTATCTCGGCGATGCGGCCGGCCACGACCTCGCCGTCCTGCGCGACGGGGTCGCGATGGCGAACGCGCTGTTCGAACACCCGGCCGTGGCGGAGCACGTCGGGGCCGCCGTCACCGACCTCTCGACCGACGCGGGGATCCGCGCCAACGTCGCGCACTACTACCACCCCGTCGGCACCGCGAAGATGGGCGACGGGCCCGACGCGGTCTGCGACGCGACCGGGCGCGTGCACGGACTCGAGCGCGTGCACGTGGCCGACGCCAGCCTGTTCCCCCGGATCATGCGCGCCAACACGAACCTTCCGGCCGTGATGGCGGGCGAGCGGGTCGCCCGGCTCCTGCGGCGGTAGACGGCGGACCGCCGAGCGCTTCACGGGCTCCGCTGCTAGCGTCGTGCTTCCCCGATGCCCGCGACGCGAAAGGCGGTCCCGAACATGGCGAAGGGCTACTGGATCGTGACGGCGAACATCTCGGACCCCGAGGGGTTCATCCCCTACCGGGAGACGGCGGGACCGGTGATCGCCGAGCACGGCGGCCACGCGATCGTGCGCGGCGACGTGGCCGAGGTCGTGGAGGGCGTCGCCCATGGCCGCTCGTTCATCGTCGAGTTCCCGAGCGTCGAGGCCGCGCGCGCGTGCTACGCCTCGCCCGCCTACCAGGCCGCGATCGAGCTGCGGAGGGACGCTGCCCGCTTCGACCTCGTGATCGCCGAGGGCCCCGAGGACTGATCGGCAAATAACTCTATGCAAGCATAACTGATAGGCAGATGCCGATTAATCATGCAGGAACTGCTCGACCAGGTCCACGGCCGCCGTCTTGTCCGCGGTGCGGTAGGCGAGCTGCGTCATGCGCCACGAGTCGGACAGGTAGAAGCGCTCGTAGAGCTCCGAGCGGCCGCCGAGGTCCGAGCCGATGTAGTCCCACGCGAGCCGGAACAGCCGGACGCGCCGCTCGGCGTCCGCGTTGCCGGCCATGAAGTACTTCTCGATGTCGCCGCGGATCGGCGAGTTGAAGTCCGCCTCGGACGGAGTGGCCATGAAGGAGCCGCCGCCGATCAGCTGCAGGAGCTCGTGGGCGCGCGGGAGCCACTTCGGCATCTCACCGCGCAGCGCCATCAGCGGGCGGTCGTGCGGGTACCAGACGCCGTGGTCGTCGAGGTACGAGTCCGCCTCGCAGGCCACGAGCGCGCAGCGCGTCAGCTCGACCATGCTCCACAGCTGCCCGAGCTTCTCCTGGATGTGGTCGAAGCGCACGACGCCCGTGGTCTCCGCCATCACGTGGCCGAGCCCGAACGCGAACAGGAGCTTCACGTAGGCCCGCGTGAAGGCCTGGTGCATGATGTGGCCGCGCCAGCCCGAGTCGGTGATGACCTCGGAGTAGCCGACGATGTCGCCGTCGAGGAAGACCCGGTCGTGCGGCACGACGACGTCGTCGAAGACGACGACGGCGTCCATCTCGTCGAAGCGCGCGCTGAGCGGGTAGTCGAAGGTGCTCTTCGGCTTCGCGAAGGAGTCGCGGCAGATGAAGCGCAGGCCGGGCGTCGACATCGGCAGCGCGAAGGCCAGCGCGTAGGCCTCGTCGCCCGGCCGCAGGTCCGAGCCCGGGTACACGGAGATCTCGTCGGCGAACGGGGCGAGCGTGGCCAGCATGCGCGCGCCGCGCACGACGATGCCCTCGCTCGTCTCCCCCACCTTGTGCAGGGAGATCTCGCCGCCCATCTGCTCGGTCTCCGGCTTGGAGCGGTCGGCGACCGGGTTCATGATCGCGTGCGTCGTCGAGAGGTCGCGGTCGCGCATCAGCCGCTGGTAGGCGACGAGGTTCTCGGCGCCGCGCTCGTTGCCGCGCCGCGCCCAGACCTCGCTCGCGCCGGCGAAGCAGGCGAACGTCACGTTGAGGTAGTCGGGGACGCGGCCCATCATCCCGCCGGTCACCGCGCTGATCACCTCCATCGAGGCGCGCCGGCGCTCGAGGTCCTCGCGCGTGCGCGGGATCAGGTGCGTGCGGTTGACCAGCCGGCCGTCGTCGGGGCTCGGCGCGAGGCAGACCTCGGCGTGCGCGTGCTGCGCGTCGTAGACGCGCGCGATTGCCTCCGCGCCGGTGCGCAGGAGCGGGTGGTCGAGCGGGTTGGCGACGCACGCGCCGCCGATCCAGATCTCGCGGTCGCCGTCGGCGGCCAGCCCCTCGAGGAACTCGGCGCCGGTGCGCGCCAGGACGGCGGATTCCTGCTCGGTGGATGCCATGGCCCTGCCCTCCCGTCGGATTGGATCCAGTATCCACTCGACCGGGGCCGGCGTCAAGTTCCGTCCCCCGCGACCCGGCTAGAGTGCCGGCGGGAGGAGGCAGCATGGCCACGAAGCAGCAGGGCGGCGCGCCCGTCGCGCCCTACATGGCGGTCGGCCTGTCGACCGTGGTGCGCGGGATCGCGCGCCGGTCGGAGATCGAGCGCAACCTCGACGTGATCGAGGACGCGATCCACGCCGCCGTCTCGATCGTCGGCATCAACATGCCCGTGCGGCTGATCGCGCTCGCCGAGGGCGCGCTGACCGGCTTCACCGACGAGATCTTCGACATCCCGCACGTCACCGCCGCGCGCGAGCTCTTCATCGACCTGCCCGGCCCCGAGACGGAGCGGCTCGGCGCGCTCGCCCGCCAGTACGGCACCTACATCGTCGTGCAGTGCAAGGCGCGCCTGCCCGAGGTCATGGACGACCGCTTCTTCAACATGCTGTTCGTGCTCGGCCCCGACGGCGAGATCGTGCACCGGGCCGCCAAGAACCACCTCTGGTGCCGCGAGCGCTCCTGCACGCCGCACGACATCCTCGACCGCTGGATCGAGGTCTTCGGCGACGGGCTCGACGCCTTCTACCCCGTCCTGCGCACCCCCGACATCGGCAACATCGGGACGATCTGCTGCTCGGACGGCGAGTACCCCGAGGCGGTGCGCGCCCTGGCCTTCAACGGCGCCGAGGTGGTCTACCGCCCGAGCGAGGCCGTGCCGATGACCCAGGCCGGCCCCGACGCCGGCGGCACCTGGCTGCTCCAGAACCGCGCCCACGCCCACTTCAACTCGCTGTACATGGTCTGCCCGAACGTCGGCCCCGTCTACGTGCACCCGAAGATGGACGAGCCCTACGACATCGCCGGCGGCGGCGGGCACGTCGTCGACTACCAGGGCCAGGTGCTCGGGCTGTCGCGCTCGGGGGCCAACAGCTTCTGCGCCGGGATCATCGACATCGAGGCCCTGCGGCAGTTCCGGGCGATGAACCTCAACTCGAACTGGATGAAGGACCTGCGCACCGAGCTGTTCCGGGACATGTACGACGCGCCGATCCATCCGGCCAACCTCTGGCTCGAGCAGGACCCGCTCTCGCACGCCGAGGTCGACGAGGTCTACCGCGCCAACATCCAGCGGCTCGTCGAGCGCGGCGCCTGGACGCCGCCCGCCACGGCCCACCCCGGCGCGCGCTACATCCCCGCGATCGACCTCGACCCCGCCGCGGCCTGGGAGGCCGCAAGGGCCGAGCTGTGGGGCGACTAGACTCGCGGCCGTGGTCACCGCCTTCGCCCTGATCCAGGTCGAGCCCGGCCAGGTCGCCGCGGTCGCCGAGCGCCTCGCCGAGATCGACGGCGTCGCCGAGGCCTACAGCGTCGCCGGCCGCTTCGACCTCGTGGCCGTGCTGCGCGTCCCCGACAACGAGGCGATGGCCCGCCTCGTCACCTCCAGCGTCCTCGGGCTGCCGGGGATCGTGCGCACCGAGACCCTGCCCGCCTTCCGGGCCTACTCGCGCCACGACCTCGACGCGATGTTCGACCTCGGCGGCGACTAGCCGACGAGGCG
>JBEGMS010000209.1:0-5024 GCA_041182985.1 Actinomycetota bacterium | reverse complement strand
GCCAACGACATCGGCGGCGTCGACGAGGTCGTGACGTCGACGGCCACGAGCGTCGTCTCCAACGTCACCACCGTCCTCGCCGCGCTGGTGGCGATGTTCCTGCTCGACTGGCGCCTCGCGATCCTGTCCGTGATCCTCGTGCCCTTCTTCGTGCTCCTGACGCGCCGCGTCGGCGCGGAGCGCCGGCGCCTCTCCACCGAGCGCCAGAAGACGCTGGCCGACATCTCGTCGCTCGTGCAGGAGTCCCTGTCGGTGTCGGGCGTCCTGCTCGGCAAGACGATGGGCCGCGGGCCCGAGCTGGCCGGCCGCTTCCGCGAGGAGTCGCGCGAGCTCGCCGAGCTCGAGGTGCGCCAGCGGATGGCGGGCCGCTGGGTGATGGCCTCGATCAGCGCCTCCTTCGCGATCCTGCCGGCGCTCGTCTACTGGGCGGGCGGCTGGTCGATCGCCACCGGCTGGGGCGCGGTCTCGATCGGCACCCTGGTCGCCTTCGCGACCATCCAGACCCGCATCTTCTTCCCGGTCGGGGCGCTGCTCAGCGTCGGCATCGACGTGCAGGCGTCGCTGGCCCTGTTCGACCGCATCTTCGAGTACCTCGACCTCAAGGTGGACATCGAGGAGCACGAGGGCACGCGCTCCCTCTCGCGCGCCGAGGCCCGGGGCGAGGTCGCCTTCGACGACGTCTGGTTCCGCTACGAGGCGGACGGCCCGTGGACGATCAGCGGCGCGACCTTCCTGGCCGCGCCGGGCACGCGCACGGCGGTGGTGGGGGAGACGGGCTCGGGCAAGACCACCCTCGGCTACCTCGTCGCCCGGCTCTACGACGCCGAGCGCGGCACCATCTCGATCGACGGGGTCGACGTCCGCGACCTCTCCTTCGCGTCGCTCGCCGACCTCGTCGGCGTGGTCAGCCAGGAGACGTACCTGTTCCACGCCACGGTGCGCGAGAACCTGCGCTTCGCCCGCCCCGACGCCACCGACGCCGAGATCGAGGAGGCCTGCCGGGCCGCCCGGATCCACGACCACATCAGCGGGCTGCCCGGCGGCTACGACACGGTGGTCGGCGAGCGCGGCTACCGCTTCTCCGGCGGCGAGAAGCAGCGCATCGCGATCGCCCGCACCGTCCTGCGCAACCCGCCGATCCTGGTCCTCGACGAGGCGACGAGCGCCCTCGACGTGGAGACGGAGCGGCAGGTGCAGGAGGCCCTCGACGCGCTCGCCGAGGGCCGCACGACGATCACGATCGCCCACCGGCTCTCGACCGTCCGCGACGCCGACCAGATCCTCGTGCTCGACCACGGCGCGATCGTCGAGCGCGGCGCCCACGCGGACCTCGTGCAGGCCGGCGGCCGCTACGCCGAGCTCGTGCAGCGCGACGCGCTCGGGATCGGCGCGGGCCTCTAGCCCGCGAGCACGCGGGCCGGCACGGCGCCGAGCTCCGCGATCAGCGCGCGCCAGTCGGGCCCGTCGACGAGCACGACGTCGGCGCGGTGCCCCGGGATCAGCCGACCGACCTCGTGGTCGAGGCCGAGCACCGCGGCGCCGCCGTGGGTGGCGGCCGTGAGCGCCTCGGCGCAGGACAGGCCCATCTGGGTGCAGGCCAGGTGCATCGTCGTCGGGAGGGACAGGCACGGCGCGGAGCCGGGGTTGGCATCGGTGGCGAGCGCGATCCGCCCGCCGCGGTCGAGGATCTCCCGCAGGGGCGGCATCGGCCGGCGCAGGGTCAGCGCCGCGACGGGCAGCCCGACCGCGATCACGTCCGAGTCGGCGAGCAGCTCGACGCCGCCCGGGCCGGTCGCCTCGAGGTGGTCGACGCTCGCCGCGCCCAGCTCGATCGCGAGCTCGACCGCGCCCATCTCGGAGAACTGGTCGGCGTGCAGGCGCAGCCCGAGCCCGAGGTCGTGGGCGGCCGCGAGGTAGCGGCGCGACTGGTCGACGTCGAAGACGCCGCGCTCGAGGAAGACGTCGGCCTGCTCGGCGAGGTCGGCGCAGGCCGGCAGGATCTCGGCGACCGCGGTGTCCACGTAGGCGTCGGGCGAGTCGGCCTCCGGCGGGGTGGAGTGCAGCGCCAGGCAGGTGGTGCGCACGCGCACCCCGGCCGCCGCGCCCGCCGCGCGGGCCGTCTGCAGCATGCGCGCCTCGTCGCGGGCGGTCAGCCCGTAGCCCGACTTGACCTCGGCGGTGGTGGTGCCGAGCTCGCGCATGCGGGCCAGGCGCCTCGTGGCGGCGGCGAGGAGCTCGTCGTCGGTCGCCTCGCGGGTCATCCGCACGCTGGCCCTGATGCCGCCGCCCTCGGCGGCGATCCGCTCGTAGTCGGCGCCCTGGGCGCGCAGGTCGAACTCGTGCACCCGGTTGCCGCCGTAGACCACGTGGGTGTGGCAGTCGACGAGGCCGGGCACGGCGCTGAGGCCGGTGGCGTCGACCACCTCGGCGCCGTCGGCCAGCGCGACCCGGGCACGCACCTCGGCGCGCGGCCCGACCGCCTCGATGTGCCCGTCGCGGATCGCGATCGCGGCGTCGTGCACGACGCGGAAGCCGCCGTCGGCGTCGACCGTCGCCAGGCTCGCGAGGTTGTCGATCAGGCGGTCGGCGGGCTGCATGCGCGCAGTCTACG
The DNA here is from genome assembly GCA_041182985.1 of Actinomycetota bacterium. Taxonomy (GTDB): domain Bacteria; phylum Actinomycetota; class Thermoleophilia; order Gaiellales; family F1-60-MAGs149; genus F1-60-MAGs149. The sequence continues at coordinate 2,413 of JBEGMS010000209.1, read as the reverse complement.
GTGGCGTCGGCCGCGGTCCCGCGCGCGCCCGTGCGGGTGCCGTGCGGCTGCGCGCGGATTCTGACCAGCACCTGACTAGAATCGGCGTCATGGATATCAGCGTGTACGAGGCGAAGACCCACCTGTCGCGCCTGCTGGCCGACGTCGAGCAGGGGCGCGAGATCACGATCACGCGCCACGGCCGACCCGTGGCGCGCCTGGTCCCGGTCGGCGACCCCGCGGACGGGCGGGCCGCGGCCGTTGCCCGCCTGCGCGCGCTCAAGCGCGAGCTCGACGTGCGGGCGACGCCGGCGGAGATCCGCACCTGGATCGACGACGGGAAGCGCCGCTAGTGCCCTTCGTGCTGGACGCATCGGCCGCGCTCGAGGCCGCGTTCGACGACGAGAGCGGGGCGGTCGGCGCCCGCGTCATGGATCGGCTCGCGCACGACGAGGCGTACGTGCCGCCGATCTGGTTCGGCGAGGTGGTCCACGGGATCCTGCAGGCCGTGCGGCGCGGCCGCGTGCCGCTCGACGGCGCCCACCGGATGCTCGCCGGGCTCGCGGACTGCGCGATCTCGCCGGTGCCGGATCACGCGGAGTCGCGGGCGCTGCTCGACGCGGCGCATCGGACCGGGCTGTCGGCGTACGACGCCGCGTACCTCCTGCTCGCCGTCGACACGGGCCTGGAGCTCGCGACGTGCGACCAGAGGCTGCGGGCGGCCGCCGAGCAGGCCGGCGTCGCCTGCCTCTGACGGGGACTGGCGGATCGACGCGATCTTGCTATAACTCCGCGTGATCGAAGATAGAAGCGATCCTCATGCAGTAGCGTGAGACGCACCACCCCCTGAGGAGCACCATGCCGCGCATCAACGACACCGCCCCGAACTTCACCGCCCAGACCACCGAGGGCGAGATCGACTTCCACGACTGGATCGGCGACTCGTGGGCGGTCCTCTTCTCCCACCCGAAGAACTTCACCCCGGTCTGCACGACCGAGCTCGGCTACATGGCCTCCATCAACGGCGAGTTCGAGAAGCGCGGCGTGAAGGTGATCGGCCTGTCCGTCGACCGCGTCGACAAGCACGAGGCCTGGGCCGACGACATCGAGGAGACGCAGGGCCACCGCCCGAACTACCCGATCATCGGCGACGCCGACTACACCGTCGCGAAGCTGTACGACATGCTCCCGGCCGAGGTCGAGGGCGACTCCGACGAGCGCACGCCGATGGACAACCTGACGGTGCGCAACGTCTTCGTGGTCGGCCCGGACAAGAAGATCAAGCTGGTCCTCGCCTACCCGATGACCACGGGCCGCAACTTCGACGAGATCCTGCGCGTGATCGACTCGCTGCAGCTGACCGCGAACCACAAGGTCGCGACGCCCGCCCAGTGGGAGCAGGGCGGCGACGTCATCATCGCCGGCTCGGTCAACAACGAGCAGGCCAAGGAGATCTGGCCCGAGGGCTGGGACGAGCCGAAGCCGTACATCCGGATCGTCCCGCAGCCGAAGGGCTGAGCGGTGCGGCCGGCGGCGCCCAGGGGGGGCGCTGCCGGCCCGATCCGCCCCCGGCTGCGAAGATCCCCCTGATGCCGAACCGCCTCGCCGCCGAGACCTCCCCGTACCTCAAGCAGCACGAGGACAACCCCGTCGACTGGCACCCGTGGGGCGAGGAGGCCTTCGCGGAGGCGCGCGAGCGCGACGTACCCGTCCTGCTCAGCGTCGGCTACGCCTCCTGCCACTGGTGCCACGTGATGGCGCACGAGTCCTTCGAGGATCCGGCCACCGCGGCGGTCATGAACCGCCTGTTCGTCAACGTCAAGGTCGACCGCGAGGAGCGCCCCGACGTCGACGCCCTCTACATGGAGGCCGTGGTCGGGCTGACCGGGCACGGCGGCTGGCCGATGACCGTCTGGCTGACGCCGGACGGTCGCCCGTTCTACGGCGGCACGTACTTCCCGCCGGTCGCGCGCCCCGGGATGCCCGCCTTCACGCAGGTGCTCGAGGCCGTCAGCCAGACCTACGCCGAGCGCCGCGGCGACGTCGAGGCGCAGGCCGAGCGCATCGCGACCGCGCTCCAGGCGACGAACGACCGCCACGCCTCCGAGGCGGCGGAGCATGACGACGCCCCTGGCGGCGAGCTGATCGACCGCGCGATCGGCAAGCTGGCGACGATCTTCGACCAGGTGCACGGCGGCTTCGGCGGCGCGCCGAAGTTCCCGCCGAGCCCGATCTTCCCGTTCCTGTTCGGCTGCGCCGACCGCGCGCGCGGGCGCGACGGCGAGTACATGTCGCGGCTGACCCTCGAGCGCATGGCCGACGGCGGCATCCACGACCAGATCGGCGGCGGCTTCCACCGCTACGCCGTCGACGGCTACTGGCTCGTGCCGCACTTCGAGAAGATGCTCTACGACAACGCGCTGCTCGCCTCGGC
>JBEGMS010000208.1:0-2905 GCA_041182985.1 Actinomycetota bacterium | reverse complement strand
CGCCCGCCGTGCTTCGTCAACTACTCGGTGCTGGCAAAGCTGGTCGAGGGGCACCTCGTCTCCGACGCCATCGCCGTCATCGGATCGATCAACGTCATCGCGGCCGAGCTCGACCGCTGAGCCCCGCCGAGCACCCCACCGAAGGACACTCAGGAACACCCCATGGCCTGGCCAACGAAGCCCTCCGGCACCATGCAGATCGAGCGGCGCAGCGAGCCGTACTGCACGGACGCCATGAAGAAGCGCTGGACGGAGCACGTGCTCCCGAGGTACGCGACGCGCCTCGGCGCGCTCATGCCGATCCTGCACGACGTCCAGCACGCCCACCGGCACGTGCCGCACCAGGCGCAGCTCGAGGTCGCGCAGTTCCTCGGGATCAGCCCCGCCGAGGTGCTCGACACGGTGAGCTTCTACGACGAGTTCACGGTCGAGCGGCGCGGCGTCGTCACGATCGGCGTCTGCCACTCGATCGCCTGCGAGCAGTGCGGCTGCGGCAGCAGGGCGCTGGTCGAGCGCGCCTCCGAGCGGCTCGGGATCGTGCCCGGCGAGACGACCGAGGACGGGAAGTTCACGCTCATCTCGATGGAGTGCCTCGGCAGCTGCGACACCGCGCCCGTGGCGCTCTTCAACGAGACGCTCCACGAGAACCTCGACGCCGCCGGGCTCGACCGGCTGATCGAGGCGGCCCGCCGCGCCGAGCCCGCCGCCGCCGGCCACGGAGGCCACCACTGACATGGACCGCCCGAAGGACCCGCCGCTCGCACGGAGCATCGGCGCCTTCTTCGGGCACATCGTCGACGCCGTCCGCACCGCCCCGAACGCCCCGAAGGCCGCCGAGGTGACGCGCGAGACGACCGAGGAGCGCCGCCCGGACGGCGTCACGCTCCGCAGGACGGTGATCGAGGAGGTCGTGCTGCCGCCCGGAGCGCAGCCGCCCGCAACGCCAGGGTCCGGGCCAGCCGGCCGGACCGACGCCTGAACGAACCGAGACCCACGATGCCCATCGCAGCCGACTTCAAGCCGACCCCGCTCCTCACCAAGCGCATCCCCGAGGACCGCGCCAAGCGCGCGACCGTCGGGTACGAGCAGTACGTCGCCACCGGCGGCTACCGCTCGCTCGGGAAGGCACTCGCGATGCAGCCGGCCGAGATCATCGAGCTCGTCAAGGGCGGGGTGGTCCGCGGCCGCGGCGGCGCCGGCTTCCCGGCCGGGCTCAAGTGGGGCTTCCTTCCGCCCCCGGACGGCGGCAAGCGGTACCTCGCGATCAACTGCGACGAGGCCGAGCCCGGCACCTTCAAGGACCGACTGCTCGTCGACTTCGACCCGCACGTCGTCCTCGAGGGCATCGCGATCGCGATGCACGCGTGCCAGCTCGACGTGGCGTACTTCTTCATCCGCGGCGAGTACCACCACCAGGCGAAGGTCTTCCAGCGCGCCATCGACGAGGCGTACGCCAACGGCGTGTTCGGGCCCCAGGGCCTGATGCGCGGCACCGGCAAGCGCCCGGCCGACGTGGTGCTGCACCGTTCGGCCGGGGCGTACATCTGCGGGGAGGAGACCGCGCTCCTCGAGGCGGTCGAGGGCAAGCGCGGCTGGCCGCGCGTGAAGCCGCCGTTCCCGGCGGTCAAGGGCCTCTTCGGGCGGCCGACCCTCATCAACAACGTGGAGACGCTCGCCGCGGTGGTCCCGCTCATGGAGATCGGCCTCGACGAGTGGAAGCGCCACGGCGTCGAGAGCACGATCGGCGGCATGCCGAGCTACGGCACCAAGCTGATGGGCGTGAGCGGCCACGTCAACCGGCCGAACGTCTACGAGCTCGAGCTCGGCATCCCGCTCCGGACGCTCGTCGAGAAGCACTGCGGCGGCATGCGCAACGGCAAGCGCTTCAAGGCCGCGATCGCCGGCGGCGTCTCGATGGGCGTGCTCGGCACCGACCAGTTCGACGCCCCCATGGACTTCGACATCGGCCGCAAGTACGACGTCCTGGGCCTCGGCACCGCGTGCCCGACCGTGTTCGACGAGGACACCGACATGGTGGCCGTGGCGCGCAACATCAGCCGGTTCTTCAAGAACGAAAGCTGCGGCCAGTGCACGCCGTGCCGCGAGGGCAGCGGCTGGCTGCTGAAGCTCCTCACCCGCATCGAGCGCGGCGCGGGCACCACCCAGGACCTCGACGTGCTGCTCGAGGTCGCGGGTTCGATGGGCCTGACGCCCGGCACGACGATCTGCGGCCTCGCCGACGGCAACAACTGGGCGATCCGCACGATCGTCAACAAGTTCCGGCCCGAGTTCGAGAAGCGGGTCTCGCCCCGCTTCGTGCCGGTCTACGTCTCGGCGGCGGGGCGCTGACCGGGTGGTGGCCGCGCTTCCCCATGGGGTCACGTTCGGCGGCGAGGGGCTCGCGGCCCTGGGGCCGGCGGACCTCGCCTGGCTCGGGGACGCGCTCTCGCGGGTCGTTCCCATGCTGCCCTCGCCGGTCGCTCGCGCGGACGTCGAGTTCGTCCTCGACGCGCGGATGCGCGCGCTCCACGCGCGGCACCTGGCCGTCGACGAGACGACCGACGTGATGACCTTCGCGCTGAACGCCCCCGGCGAGCCCGTCGACGCCGACGTCGCCGTGTGCGTGGACGAGGCTCGCCGCCGCGGCGGGTCGCTCGCCCACGGCGCCCGGGGCGAGCTGCTGCTCTACGCGCTCCACGCGCTGCTCCACGCCTGCGGCCACGACGACCGCGACCCGGCGTCGCACGCGCGCATGCACGCCGAGGAGGACCGCATCCTCGAGGCGGCCGGCTTCGGGCGGCTCTTCGAGGCGGGGGAGGGGCCCGCTTGAGCGTGATCACGGTCATCCTGCTCGCCTCGGCCGCCGCGCTGCTCGCGGCCTCGAGCGTCCTGGCCTCGGTGGGGC
>JBEGMS010000207.1:0-2863 GCA_041182985.1 Actinomycetota bacterium | reverse complement strand
GGCGTCGCCCGCTGACTCCTCGAGCCAGGCGCGGCGTGGGGCGGGGTTCGAGCCCATCACGAGCTCGACGGTCTTCGCGGCCTCGGTCGCGTCCTCCATCGAGACCTGCAGGAGGCGCCGGGTGGCCGGGTCGAAGACGGTCTCGCGCAGGTGCTCGGCGTTCATCTCGCCGAGGCCCTTGAAGCGGGTGACGTGGTCGCCCGTGCGCTTGTGCGCCTTGAGCGCCGCCTTCAGCTCGTCCTCGGTGTGCACGTAGAGGGCGGCGCCGTCCTTGAGCGCGACGCGGAAGAGCGGCGGGCGCGCGAGGAACACGCGGCCGCCCTGGAGCAGCGCGGGGAAGAGCTCGTGGAAGAGCGTGATCAGCAGGTTGGCGATGTGGGCGCCGTCGGCGTCCGCGTCGGCGGTGATCACGACCTTGCCGTAGCGCAGCTGCTCCTCGTCGAGGGTCGCGACGAGCGCGGAGCCGATCACGTCCTTGCGGCCGCCGAGCGCGACGAGGATCGAGTCGACCTCGGCGTTGTCGAAGGCCTTGCCGTTCTTCGCGCCGAGGACGTTGAGGATCTTGCCCCGGATCGGCAGGATCGCCTGCGTGGCGTTGTCGCGGGCCTGCTTGGCGCTGCCGCCGGCCGAGTCGCCCTCGACGATGAAGAGCTCGCGGCTCACGGCGGGGATCGCGGGGTTGTCGATCGTGTCGGCGAGCTTCCCGGGCAGGTTCGAGTCGCTCATGATCGAGGTGGCCGCGTTGCGCAGCTTCTTCGAGATCTTGGCCTTCGCCAGGCGCACGTCGCGGGCCAGCAGCACCCGGTCGAGGATGCGCTTGGCGTCGTCCGCGTTGCGCTTGTCCGCCAGCCAGTCGCCGAGAGCGTGGCCGGCGAAGGCGGCGACCGCGGTCTGCGCCTCCTGGTTGTTGAGCCGGCCCTTGGTCTGCCCCTCGAACTGGGGGTCCTCGAGCATCACGGAGACGGCGCCCGTCAGCCCGTCGGCGACGTCCTTGGCGTCGAGCGACTCGCCCTTGTCCTTCTTCAGCCGGCCGGCGTCGTAGGCGGCCTGGTTGAGGACGCGGGTCAGGGCGCGTCGGAGGCCCGACACGTGGGCGCCGCCGTCGACGGTGTTGACGACGTTGCAGAAGCCGTAGACGCGGTCCTCGGCGGCGTTCGTCCACTGCAGGGCGATCTCGATCGGGATGCCGCCCGACTCGCCGCTGACCGAGACCACGGTGGGGTGGGCGGGGTCGCGGCTCTCGTTGAGCTCGCGGACGTAGTCGGCCAGGCCCTCCTGGGAGCGGTAGACGTGCTCGACGCCGTCGGGGCCGACCAGCTCGAAGGTCAGGCCGCGGACGAGGAACGACTTCTCGCGCAGGCGCTGCTGCACCGTGGTCGCCGAGAAGTGGGCGTTCTTGTCGAAGATCGTGCGGTCGGGCGTGAAGCGCACGCGCGTGCCCGTGCCCTCGCCCTTCTCGAGGGCGCGCACGTCCTGCACGGGGCCGTCCGGCACGCCGCGGCGGTAGCGCTGCGACCACAGGCGCTTGTCGCGGCGCACCTCGACCTCGAGCCAGTCCGACAGGGCATTGGTGACGGAGGCGCCGACGCCGTGCAGGCCGCCCGACACCTTGTAGCCGCCGTCGCCGAACTTGCCGCCGGCGTGCAGCTTCGTGAAGACGAGCTCGAGCGCGGACACCTTCTGCTCGGGGTGGACGTCGACGGGGATGCCGCGCCCGTCGTCCGTCACGGTCACGACCTCGTCGTCGGTCAGCTCCACGCGGATCGTCGAGCAGCGCCCCGCGAGGGCCTCGTCGACGGCGTTGTCGACGACCTCCCAGAGCAGGTGGTGCAGCGCCCGCGTGTTGGTCCCGCCGACGTACATGCCGGGCCTGACGCGGACCGGCTCGAGGCCCTCGAGGACCCGGATGTCGGCTGCGCTGTAGCGCTTCTCGGCCATGTCCCGCAGCCTAGGCGACGGGGTTCCGGGCCCCGCCGCGGCCCGGAGGCGGCTACCCTGCGGCCGTGCCGCTCGCCTTCATCCCCGCCTCGCCCGGCCCGTTCGTGTTCCAGGCCGGGCCCTTCGGGCTGCGCTGGTACGGCCTCCTGATCGCGATCGGGATCGGCCTCGCGATCTGGATCGGCCGGCGCGAGTTCCGCCGCCGCGGGTGGGACCCCGAGGGCGTCTACACGATCGCGTTCTGGTGCGTCCCGGCCGGCATCATCGGCGCGCGCCTCTACCACGTGATCACGGACTGGCACCGCTTCGAGGACGACCTCGGCTCGATCGTGATGATCCAGCAGGGCGGCCTCGGCATGCCCGGCGTGATCATCGGCGGCGCGATCGGCGCCTGGATCGGAGCGCGCCGGATCGGCCGGCCCGCGCTCGGTGTCTTCGACTGCGTGGCGCCGGGCCTGATCCTCGCCCAGGCGCTCGGGCGCTGGGGCAACTACTTCAACCAGGAGCTCTTCGGCGGGCCGAGCACGGCGCCGTGGGCGCTCGAGATCGACCCGCGGTACCGCCCGGAGCGCTACGCCGACGTGGCCACCTTCGCCCCGACCTTCCTCTACGAGTCGCTCTGGAACCTCGGCGTCTTCGCGGTCCTGATGCTGCTCGTGATCCCGCGCCTGTGGGACCGCGCCCGCGCCGGCACGATCTTCGCGGCGTACCTCGCGCTCTACAGCGTCGGGCGCCTGTGGTGGGAGTCGATGCGCACGGACCCGGCCACGATCATCGCCGGCGAGCGCGTCAACACGTGGCTGTTCGCGGTCGTGCTGGTGCTCGCGGCGGCGTACGTCATCCAGTCGCTGGTGCGGCTGCGGCGCGCCGCGTAGCCGCCGACGCGAACGGGATCGCGGCGAGCGCGAACAGCGCCGTCATCACC
>JBEGMS010000206.1:0-5689 GCA_041182985.1 Actinomycetota bacterium | reverse complement strand
GATGTCGACGGCGCCGCAGTGCGGGCACCGGGTCGGGGCGGGCTCCGTGTGGCCGCAGTGGTGGCAGACCAGCCGCGGCGGGCGCTGGTGCAGGACCAGCGCGACGTCGCAGGAGGGGCAGCCGAAGCCCTTGCCGCAGGACCGGCAGTGCAGGGCGAGGGCCGCGCCGCGGCGGTTGAGCAGCACCATCGCCCGGCCGCCCTCCCGCTCGAGCTCCGCCAGGGCGGCCCCGAGCGGCCTGGACAGCGGGTAGTGGCCGTCCCGGCCGAGGTCGACCAGCTCGACCGGGGGCAGGCGGCCGCCGATCCGCTCGGTCAGCTCGACCCGCTCGAGCGCGCGCCACGCCTCGGGCCGCGGCGTCGCCGACGCGAACACCACCGCCGCCCCGGCCGGGCGTGCCCGCATCAGCGCCACGGCGCGCGCGTCGTAGCGCGGGTCCGACTCCTGCTTGTAGGCCGTCTCGTGCTCCTCGTCGACGACGATCAGGCCGAGGTCGGGCATCGGCGCGAGGATCGCCGAGCGCGCCCCGACGAGCACCCGCGCCTCCCCCGCCTCGAGCCGGCGCCAGACGCGCGACCGCTCGCCCGCGGCGAGGCCCGAGTGCAGCACCTCCACGAGCGGCCCGAAGCGGGCGCGCACGCGGGCCGCGGTCTGGGGCGCGAGCGCGATCTCCGGCACGAGCACGATCACGCCGCGCCCCCGGGCGAGCGCGTGCGCCGCGGCGCGCAGGAAGACCTCCGTCTTGCCGGAGCCCGTGACGCCGTAGAGCAGGAGCTCCTGCGGGCCCGTGCCGTCGACGGCGGCCTCGAGCCGCGCGATCGCCTCCGCCTGCGCAGGGCTCGCCGCGAGCGGCGCCTCGAGGTCGGGGGCGGGCGGCTCGGCCTCGAGCAGGCGGCCGTCCGCGACCAGCCGGCGCACGGCCGCCGGGGCGGCGCCGGCCGTGCGGGCGATCTCGCCGAGCGGCGCGGGCGCGGCGGCCGCGGCCAGGATCGCCTGCTGGCGGCTGCCGCGCGCCGCGGCGCCGGGCGCGGCGACGAGCCAGGGGTCGGGCGGCGGCGGGCTCGTGGTCGGCGGCAGCACGAGCCGCAGCGCGCGGGCGGGCGGCGTCGCGTAGCGCTCGGCCACGCGCAGCGCGAGCTCGACGAGCTCGGGCGGGATCCGCGCGCCGGTGGCGGCCGCCGGCTTGAGGGCCACGCCGTCGGGGACGTCGTCGGGCCCGGCGGGCCCGACCACCACCCCCTGCTCCGTGCGGCCGCGCAGCGGCACGTCGACGACCGCGCCCACGGGCAGGTCGCCCGCGTAGGTCAGCGCACGGTCGAGCCCCCGCGTCGTGACGAGCGGGATGACGAGGACGGACGGATCAGAGGGCGGCGCGGAGCGCGTCGACCTTGTCGGTCCGCTCCCAGGCGAAGGCGTCGCGTCCGAAGTGCCCATAGGCTGCCGTCGGACGATAGACCGGGCGGCGCAGGTCGAGGGCCTCGAGGATGGCGGCGGGGCGCAGGTCGAAGACCTCGGAGACGGCGGCCGCGAGGCGGTTCTCGTCCTCCGTCGCGGTGCCGAACGTCTCCACCATCACCGACACCGGGTGGGCGACGCCGATCGCGTAGGCGACCTGCACCTCGCAGCGCTCGGCGAGGCCGGCGGCGACGATGTTCTTGGCCACCCAGCGCGCCGCGTAGGCCGCGGAGCGGTCGACCTTCGACGGGTCCTTGCCCGAGAAGGCGCCGCCGCCGTGGCGGCCCATGCCTCCGTACGAGTCGACGATGATCTTGCGGCCCGTGAGGCCGCAGTCGCCCTGGGGGCCGCCGACGACGAAGCGGCCGGTCGGGTTGACCAGCAGGTGCTCGCCGGCGATGCGGTCGACGTCGCAGAGGTCGGCGGGCAGGAGCGGCCGCACCACGTGCTCCGCGAGGTCGGCGCGGATCTGGTCCTGGCCGACCTCCTCGGCGTGCTGCGTGGAGACGAGCACGCGCTCGATGCCGACGGGGCGCAGGTGGCCGCCGTCCTCGGCGTAGGCGACCGTGACCTGGGTCTTGCCGTCGGGGCGCAGGTAGGGCAGCGTGCCGTCCTTGCGCACGGCGGCCAGGCGCTCGGCCATGCGGTGCGCCAGCATGATCGGCAGCGGCATCAGCTCGGGGGTCTCCGAGCAGGCGTACCCGAACATCATGCCCTGGTCGCCCGCGCCGACCTCGTCGGCGCTCTCGCCGTCGACGCCCTGCGCGATGTCCGGCGACTGGCGGTCCAGCGCGACCATCACGTTGCAGGTGTTGCAATCGTACCCCTTGCGGGCGTCGTCGTAGCCGATGTCGCGGATCGTGCCGCGCACGAGCTCGGGGATGTCGAGCCGCGCCGACGTGGTGATCTCGCCGGCGACCAGCGCGAGGCCGGTGGTGACGAGCGTCTCGCAGGCGACGCGGGCCGTCGGGTCCTGCTCGAGGACCGCGTCGAGGACGGTGTCCGAGATCTGGTCGGCGATCTTGTCCGGGTGCCCCTCGGTGACGGACTCCGAGGTGAACAGCATCGAGTGCTCCTGCGCCACGTGGTGCTCCTTCGCGGCCGCCGCGTATCAGTGCGGCGGATTAACAAACGGATGCTAGCAGGCGGCTCCGGGCCGGGGCCCCGCTCGCGCGGCGCTAGCGGATCGCGATGTAGGCGCCGGCGCCGCCGGGCTCGCCCCAGGCGATCACGCCGCTGACGGCGTCGAGCGCGGGCGGCAGCTCCTCGCCCTCCTCGGCGGCCTTCTCGGCGGCCATCCGGCGCAGCGCGTCGGCGTTCGCCCACGCGAGGCCCGTGACCTGGCCGGGCACGCCGGCCTCGGCGCGGGTCGCGCGGAAGGCCGCGTCGTCGGCGAGCGCCCGCTCGGGCGTCGCGGCGAGGCCGGGCACGTTGCCGATGGCGATCACGGAGCCGCCCTCCTGCCGGGTCGCGGCGATCTCGCCCGCCCTGCCCTCGCGCAGGCCCGCGGCGTCGAGCGCGCCGACGAGCCGGCCGATGGTCGCACCGGCCGCAGCCGGGTTCGGCGGGGCCAGGAGCAGGGCGCCCTGCGGCTCCGAGCCGTCGAGGGCGACGAGCGCGTGCTGGCCCGTCAGCGCCGGCACGAGGCCGTCGCGCAGGCCGATGCCCGTCGCGGCCTCGATGGAGGCGATGTAGCCGGCCATCTGCGGCGAGGCGGCCTCGAGCTGCTCGAGGACGGCCAGGAGGCGCGGGCCGAGGTCGGCGAAGACGATCGCGCCGGCGGCATCGGCCGGCACGCGCCCGGTCAGGGTCGGGGCGAAGGCGGACGGCAGCGCCAGCCCGCGCTCGGCGAGGGCGGCCTCGTCGGCGTCGCCGGCGGCGGCGACGCGCAGGCCGCCCGCCTCGGCGCGCACGGCGATGCCGAGGCCGCGCACGTCGCCGAGGGCGGCGACGAGGTCCGTGATCTGGGCCTGGGCGTTCGGCAGGTCGCCGGACTCCTGCTCGGGCACGAGCGCCGCCGCGGCCTGGGCCAGCGGGGCGAGCCGCGCCGGGCTCAGGTAGGCGAGGGCGAGCGGGTCGTCGGGCAGGCGCTCGACGGTGGCGCGGAAGGCGGCCTCGTCGGCGAGGGACGGCGCCGAGCCGGCCCGCACCTCGAGCGCCTCGCGCAGCGTGGCGCGCGACGTGGCGCCGACGACGAGCGAGCCGTCGACGGCGATCGCCGAGGCGCCCTTCTCCCAGACCGGGGCGCCGTCGATCGCGGGGCCCGCGGCGAAGCCCATCCGCTCGAGCTCGCGCACGAGCGCCGCGCCGTCGGCCTCGGTGGCCACGAGCACGGCGTCGGCCGAGGGCTCGAGGCCGCCGGCGAGGTCGACGCCGAGCAGGCCCACGGAGATGTCGCCGCCGAGCGCGCGCAGGACCGCGCCCTCGCCGTCCGCGGCCATCATCGCGTCGAGCTCGGCGAGCCTGTCGTCGCCGCCGGGCACGCGGGCGGCGAGGCCCTCGAGGGCCTGCCACTGCGCCCCGTCGCGGCTCATCGAGACGCTCGCGTAGGCGACGGCGTCGGCCGGCACCAGCGCCGCGCCCTTGGCGCGCGCCTCGGCGCCCGCGTCGGCGTCGCCGGCCCCGAGGGCGGCGACGAGGGCGACCGCCACCACGAGGGCGGCGGCGAGGGCGGACAGGAGCGCGGCGGGGCGTCGGGTCATGGGCACAGGGTACCTCCGGTCTTCCCTTCGCACCGTGACGGGAAGCGGCTGTCCGCCGACCCCGGCAGCCGGCCTAGCGGCCGGCGAGGCGCAGCTGGTTCTCGGCGAACTCGAGATCGCGCTTGGCGCGGAACGCGTTGACCGCCTCGTCCCCGGCCTCAGAGGCCTGGATCCGGGCGCGCGCGTCCTCGGCCAGCCGGGAGGCGGCCTCGACGTCGATCTGGTCCGACGGCACCGCGCCCTCGACGAGCACGAGCGCGCGGTTGTTCTGCATCGAGAAGTACCCGTCGGACGAGGCGAACGCCCGCCACTCCGAGGCCGACACCTTCACGCGGATCTGGCCCACGTCGAGGTGCGCGACGATCGGCTGGTGGCGCGGCAGCACGCCGAGCTCGCCCTCCGTGCCGGGCACGACGACCATCTCGGCCTCGCCCGAGAAGGCCGTGCCCTCCGGGGTGATGATCTCGCAGTGCAGGGTCGCCATCGCGCTACGCGGCGGTCTTCAGGCGCTCGGCCGCGGCGGCCACGTCCTCGATGCCGCCGGCCAGGAAGAAGGCCTGCTCCGGCACGTCGTCGTGCTTGCCGTCGAGGATCTCCTGGAAGCCGCGGATCGTGTCCTCGAGGCGCACGTAGCGGCCCTCGAGGCCCGTGAACACGGCGGCCACGAAGAACGGCTGCGACAGGAAGCGCTGGATCTTGCGGGCGCGCTGGACGGTCAGCTTGTCCTCGTCGGACAGCTCGTCCATGCCGAGGATGGCGATGATGTCCTGCAGGTCCTTGTAGCGCTGCAGCACGCGCTGCACGCCCGTCGCGACGCGGTAGTGCTCCTCGCCGACGACGCCCGGCTGCAGGATGCGGCTGGTCGAGTCGAGCGGGTCCACGGCCGGGTAGATGCCCTGCTCCGCGATCGCGCGCGAGAGCACGGTGGTGGCGTCGAGGTGGGAGAAGGACGCGGCCGGGGCGGGGTCCGTGAGGTCGTCCGCCGGCACGTAGATCGCCTGCACCGAGGTGATCGAGCCCTTCTTCGTGGAGGTGATGCGCTCCTGCAGCTCGCCCATCTCGGTGGCGAGGGTCGGCTGGTAGCCCACGGCGCTCGGCATGCGGCCGAGCAGGGCGGACACCTCGGAGCCGGCCTGCGTGAAGCGGAAGATGTTGTCGACGAACAGGAGCACGTCCTGGCCGTCGACGTCGCGGAAGTACTCCGCCATCGTCAGGCCCGAGAGGGCGACGCGCAGGCGGGCGCCCGGCGGCTCGTTCATCTGGCCGTAGACGAGCGCCGTCTTCTCGATGACGCCCGACTCCTTCATCTCCAGCCAGAGGTCGTTGCCCTCGCGGGTGCGCTCGCCGACGCCGGCGAACACCGACAGGCCGCCGTGCTGGGTGGCGATGTTGTTGATCAGCTCCTGGATCAGCACCGTCTTGCCGACGCCGGCGCCGCCGAACAGGCCGATCTTGCCGCCCTTCGTGTACGGGGCGAGCAGGTCGACGACCTTGATGCCCGTCTCGAGCACGGCCGGGACCGGGTTGAGGTC
>JBEGMS010000205.1:0-3091 GCA_041182985.1 Actinomycetota bacterium | reverse complement strand
GCCGTCGCGCTGCCCTCGGCGCGCGACTACAAGCGGATCGGCGAGGGCGGCACGGGCCCCAACACGGGCGGCATGGGGGCGATCTCGCCTGCGCCCGGCGTCTCGGACGACGAGGCGCGCGCGATCGTCGAGACGGTGCACAAGCCGATCCTGCGCGAGCTGATGAACCGCGGGGTGCGCTTCTCGGGCTGCCTCTACGCGGGCCTGATGCTGACGGCGACCGGCCCGCGCGTGCTCGAGTTCAACGTGCGCTTCGGCGACCCCGAGACGGAGGCCGTCCTGCCGCGGCTCGGCGAGGACCTCCTGCCCTGGCTCCACGCCTGCGCGACGGGCGAGCTCGAGGAGCGGGAGATCGCGACGATCCCGGGCAGCGCCGTCACCGTGGTGCTCGCCTCGCGGGGCTACCCGGTCTCGTCGGAGAGCGGCGTGCCGATCCTCGGCGTGCCCGAGGCGGGGGCGGAGCGCGACGCGATCGTCTTCCACGCGGGCACCGCCGTGCAGGGCGGCGCGCTCGTCACCGCCGGCGGGCGCGTGCTCGCCGTGACCGCGCGCGGCGCGGACCGCGAGGCCGCGATCGCCGCGGCCTACGCGGCCGCCGACCGGATCCGCTTCGACGGCCTGCAGCGCCGCGCGGACATCGGTTCGGACTCGCAGGGCTGACGGCGCCTCCCGCCACCCGTATGAACGGATCCGTATGATCCGTTCATACGACCGTGCGCCTTCCGTGCCATTCCGCGAGCCCCGCGTGCACGGCGATCGCGCACCCTGAGGGGGCGATGGCGATGACCGAACTGCACCGGCCGAGGCGGATCCTGCGGCAGCCGCGGACGACGCGGCGCGTGACGCTCAACGTCGACGAGGCGCTGCTCGAGGATGCCAAGGAACTACTCGGGACGGACTCGATGACCGAGGCGATCAACGGCGCGCTCGAGGAGTACGTGAGCCTGCAGATGCGGCTGCGGTTCCTCGAGCGCGATCTCGCCCTCACCCCGGAGATGCTCGACGAGATCCGGAGCCCGCGCACGTTTTGAGGACGATGGTCGACACGTCGGTCTGGATCTGGGCGCTGCGGGTGCCGGACCTGCTCGCCGAGCTCCGCGTCGCGACTATCAGGGGAAGCCTCGCGGCCTGTCATCCGGTCCTGTTCGAGCTCCTCTACTCGGCCCGGAACGCCGTGGAGTACGAGGGCATCCGCCGGGAGTTCGCGCACTATCCGTTCGTGCCGGTCGATGATCCCGTCTGGGAGCGGGCGCTCGACGTCAACCAGGAGATGGCGCGGCAGGGCGGCCTGCACCACCGCCAGGTGCGCCAGCCGGACCTCCTGATCGCGGCCGCCGCCGAGCGCGCCGGCATCCCCGTCCTCCACTACGACGCGGACTATGACCGCATCGCGGCCGTCACCGGCCAGGAGACCCGCTGGGTGCGGCCGCGCGGCAGCCTCTGAGCGCGGGGGCCTCAGGGGCGGGCGAGCTCGCGCTCGACGGTGTCGAGGAGCTCGAACAGCCCGACGGCCTCGAAGACCCGGTTGCGGCGCCCGGCGGTGGTCGTGCGGACCACGCCCGTGTCGGCGAGCCGGAGGCTGCCGACGCGCACGCTCTCCGCGCTCATCCCGGCCAGGGCCGCCATCTGCGGGATCGTGTAGATCGGCATCTCCACGAGCCGCGGCAGCATCCGCGCGGCGGCGGACTGGGGGCGGGGGCGCCCCGCGGCCTCGAACCAGCGCACCTGCAGCTCGTCGATTCGCCGTGCGAGCCCGGCGGTGCCCGCGGCGGCCTCCTCGACCTGCTCGGCGAAGTAGCCGACCCATTCCCAGATGTCGCGGTAGCGGTACGCCGTGAGAGCGTCCGGATAGCGGTCGCCGGAGGCGGCGAGGCCGAGGCTGAAGGGGATCGCCGCGTCGCGGCAGACGCCCCGGCGGCGCAGGAGCGCGTGCACGAGCGCGCGGCCGACGCGGCCGTTGCCGTCGGCGAAGGGGTGGATCGTCTCGAACTGGGCGTGGGCGATCGCGGCCTGCGTGATCGGGGGCACGTCCTCGCGCGCCGCGAAGGCGGCGAGGTCGTCGAGCAGGCGCGGCACCTCGTCCGGCGGCGGCGGGACGAACTCGGCGGCGTGCGGGCCCGGTCCGCCGATCCAGTTCTGGCCGTCGCGGACCCGCCCGCCGATCGGCTCGTCACGGGTGCCGGTGAGCAGGCGCAGGTGGATCGCGGCGATCGCCTCCGCGTCCAGCGGCCCGGCCGCGCCGAGGGCGATGGCGGATTCCATCGCGGCGATGTTGCCGGCGACGAAGGCCGCGGCGTCGCGGGCGCCGGGATCGGCGGCGCCGCGCGCAAGGGCGCGCGCGAGGTTGCGGTGGCTGACCCGGTATCCCTCGATCCGCGACGACGCGACGGCCTCGGTGCGCAGGAGGTGGCGAGCGAGCGCCTCGGCGGTGCGGCCGAAGGCGCCGTCGGCGACCGCGGCGCACGCCGCAATCGCACGGCGCTCGCGCTCGGCGATGCCGCTCGGCAGCTCGAGGTCGAGGTCGGCGATCGGGGGCGGGATGTAGGCGCGGTAGGGCCGCAGGCGCACGTCGCTCGTGAGCCACTCGCCGCGAAACTCGGTGTACGCGAGCTCCATATCCAGAGTTTAGCGAAAACTCTGGATATGGAGCCGGCGCCGTGCGGCCCGGCCATCCGGCTCCCTGACTAGGCTGGGGCAGGTGATCGCCCGCTACACGCGACCGGAGATGGGCGCCGTCTGGACAGACGAGCGCCGCCTCGGCGCCTGGCTGGAGGTCGAGCTCGCCGCCCTCGACGCGCACGCCGCGATCGGCGTGGTGCCGGCCGGGGACGTCGCCGCGATCCGCGCCAAGGCCGCCGTCGACGTCGCGCGCGCGCGGGAGATCGAGGAGCGCACCCACCACGACGTGATCGCCTTCACGGAGACCGTCGCCGAGCAGGTCGGCGAGCCGGCGCGCTGGTTCCACTACGGGCTGACCTCGTCCGACGTGGTCGACACGGGCCTCGCCCTGCAGCTGCGCGACGCCGGCGCGATCCTCCTGCGCGGCGTGGAGGCGGCGCGGGCGGCCGTGCTGGCCCGGGCCCTCGAGCAC
>JBEGMS010000204.1:0-5063 GCA_041182985.1 Actinomycetota bacterium | reverse complement strand
GCCCCGGCGCGGGGCGCCGGGGCCGTGCCGATTGGTGATGGAGGCGCCGGGAATCGAACCCGGGTCCGCGACCGCTCGGAACAGGCGTCTACGAGCGTAGCCCGCTGATCGATCTCACCCGGGGCGGCTCTGCGGGCCGGCGTTCCTCGGGCCAGACGCATGGTGTCTCCCCCGGTGGCGCGTCACTCCGCCGGGGGACGAGCCCGTTGCTTTACGCCGGTCGACCCCCACGGGCCCAGGGGACGAGGGCGTTTCGCGGACCTAGTTGCCTAGGCGGCGAAGGCGATGTCCGTGTCGGACTTCGCAGTTCATGGTGCCGGGTTCTTTTACGAGGCCAACCGACATCCTCGGCTCGCAACCTGTCCCTGTAGACGACCACGTCGAAGCCATGACGCCCCCTGGGGACGTTGCAGATGATACACGCCCCCGCTAGGCGCTGAAGTTGCGCAGCAGGTCGAGGATGCCGACCTGGCTGAGCACGGCCCGCAGGAGCAGCGCCTCGATGCCGGAGATGGCGTCGGCCTCCTGCGCCGCGTCGAGCCCCCGGTCGAGGCCGCTGCGCAGCGCCTCCTCCACCTCGGCCTGCGAGCGCCCCGTGCTCGCCAGCAGCTGATCGAGCTCCTCCTGCGAGGCGAGCGCCGCGAACACGTCGAACGTCGGCGCGTCGAGCGCGCAGGCCGCGTCGACCGCACCGATCAGCACGACGGCCGCGAGCGCCTCGCCCTGCGTCTCGGACCCCGGCCAGGGGAAGGGCTCGCACGGGTCGTCGTCGCCGCGCACGATGGCGAGCAGCCGCTCGACGGGCGCGACGCGCGCGGCCGCGCCCAGCACGGTCGCCTCGGTCGACGTCAGGGCCCCCGCCGCCTCCGCCTCGACCAGCGACTCGCCGATGGCGGTCCGCACGGCCTCCGTCACCTCGGCCTCGCCGCGCCCCGAGCGCCCCACGAGGCCCTCCAGCCCCGCGGGGTCGGCGAGGGCCGTGACCGCCTCGAGCGGCGCGATCCCGAGCGCGCACGCGGTGCGCAGGCCCGTCTTGATCCCGATCTGCGCCGCCACCTCGTCCAGCGTGTCGACGGGCTTCCAGGGCAGCTCGCCGCAGCTGTCGCCGCCGCCCTGCGCCGCGGCCAGGAGGCGATCGGGCGGCACCACGTCGACCAGGGTGCGGACGGCGAGCGCCGTCGCGGGCGTGATCCGCCCGTCGGCCTCGGCCGCGGCCACGGCGTCCTCGATCGAGCCGAGCACCGCCTCCTCGAGCGCGGCGGGCTCGACGCCGAGATCGCCCGCGGCGTCGGCCACCGACGCGCTCTGGCCGAGCGCGAGCACGAGGTCGGCGCGGGGCACGCCGAGCCGGCACGAGGCGTCGCGGATCGAGGCGAGCAGGATCTCGGCGGCGAGCGCCTCGGCCGTGCCTCCCGCCTGCTCGGGCTCCGCGGCCGCGCACTCCTCGGGGGTCGGCGCCGCGGCGGACGCCTCGGCCGGGCGCAGCCGGTCGGCGCCCCCGAGGGCCGCGAAGCCGCCAACCAGCGCCGCCGCGGCGAGGGCCGCCCCCACGACGAGGGCGATGCCGCCGCCGCGCCCGCTCAGCGCTGCTCCTTGAGTGCGCGCTCGACGTCGCGACGCGCCTCGCGGGCCTTGACGTCCTGGCGCTTGTCGCCGACGTCCTTGCCGCGCCCGAGCGCGAGTTCGACCTTCGCCCGCCCGTTCTTGAGGTAGACGCGCAGGGGCACCAGCGTGAAGCCCTTCTGCTCGACCTTGGCGCGCAGCTTGTCGATCTCCCGGCGGTGCAGGAGCAGCTTGCGGTCGCGCAGGCGGTCGTGGTTGCGCATGCCCGCCTGCGGGTACGGCTCGATCGTCGCGCCGACCAGCCACACCTCGCCCCCGCGGACCATCGCGTACGCCTCGCTGATCGAGGCCGCGCCGGCGCGCAGCGACTTGATCTCGCTGCCCGTCAGCGCGATCCCCGCCTCGACGTTGTCAGACAGGTGGTAGTCATGCCGGGCGCGCCGGTTCTGCGCGATCGTGCGCTCGCCCTCGCCGCTCATGGCCACATCGTACGCGGGCGCTAGGCGCCGACGACGTCGATCACGCGGCGCGCCTCGAGCGCGGGCGTCGCCTCCGTCTCCGGCGTCGACACGACGACCTCGACCAGGCCGTCCAGCGTGCGCGGCACGGGGACGGTCGCGGAGAAGCTGCCGCGGCAGCGCTGGTCGATGATCCGGTTCGAGACCTCGAGCCCGTCCTGGAGCAGCCGGATCACGATCGGCCCGCCGTCGGAGAGCAGCCGGCCGCGGATCTGCAGGGTCTCCTCGACGGTCGC
Source organism: Actinomycetota bacterium (assembly GCA_041182985.1). Lineage (GTDB taxonomy): Bacteria > Actinomycetota > Thermoleophilia > Gaiellales > F1-60-MAGs149 > F1-60-MAGs149. The sequence goes on along the minus strand of JBEGMS010000204.1, from coordinate 2,746 downwards.
GCCTTCCTGCGGGCGCGTCAGCTCGAGCGCCGGCTCGGCGGCGTACGGCTCGGCGTCCTCCTTGGCGACGGCGCAGCCCGTGCTGCCGAGCTGCGCCTCGGCGCCGACGACGAACGAGAGGTCGGCACGGGTCAGGGGCGGCTCGAGGGCGTCCGAGTCGCCGGTCAGGGTGCCGAGGCCGTAGGGGCGGCCGTCGACACGCACCCTGACGGCGTCGATCACGCCCCCCGCGGTGACGGTGTAGACCACCTGGTAGAGGGCGAGCAGGGCCTCCGTGCCGCCGTCCGCCGTCGGGTCGGGCAGCGCCGTCAGGTCGACGATGGCGGTCCGGCCCTCCTGGGCGTAGGCGATGAGGCGCGTGCCGTCCGGGATCGCCGTCGAGTAGCGCAGGGAGCGCTCAGCCGCGGACGGCCCCTCGAGCAGGGCCGCGAGGCCGGACTCGGCGACGGTCTCGCCCACCGGGACGCTGCGGCGCGTCGGCGCGGGATCGTCGAAGCGCAGGAAGTAGACGACGGCCACGCCCGGGGCGGGCTGGGGCGCGACGTCGGCGCCCGGGTCCTCGGCCCCGGTGGCGGGCGAGACGACGGCGCGGTCCCCCGCAGCCACGAAGCCCTCATCCCGGATCCCGTCCTCCGCGGAGCCGCACCCCGCGAGCAGGAGGAGGGCCGCCGCGAGGACGGCGAGGCGCCTCACGCCGGCCCCCCGGCGGGCACGCCGACGGGCTCGTGGACGCGTGCCGCCGGCGGCAGCCGGACGACCGCGACGGCGCCGCCGTCGTCGCGCAGGACGAGCTCGCCGCCGAGCACGCGCGCCTGCCCCTCGGCGATGGCGAGGCCGAGGCCGGTGCCGCCGCCGCGCGCCCGCGACGCCATCGCGAAGCGGTCGGCCGCCTGCTCCAGGAACGGGCCGAAGCCGTCGCCGCCGTCCCGCACGGTCACGGTCAGCGCCGTGCCGTCGACCTCGATCGCGAACGGCGCCCGCCCGTGGCGGCGCGCGTTCTCGATCAGGTTGACGAGCACGCGCTCGAGACGGCGGGGGTCCGACTGCACCGGCAGGTCCACCGGGCCGGAGACGGCCGCCTCGGGCAGACGGTCGCGGACGACGTCGTGGACGAGCCGCATCAGGTCGAAGCGCTCCGACAGGGCCGTCTCGGCGCCCGCGTCGAGGCGCATGACCTCGAGCAGGTCCTCGACGAGCATCGCGAGGGCGCGGGCGCGCTCCTTGACCATGACGGCGTCGGGGCTGTCGTCGAGGAGCGAGGAGGCGGCCACGAGCCCCGTGATCGGCGTGCGCAGCTCGTGCGCGACGTCCGCCGAGAAGCGCCGCTCGCGCTCGGCCGCGTCGTCGAGCTCGCGGATCGTGCTGCTCAGCGAGTCCGCCATCTCGTCGAGGGCGCGACCGAGGGCCGCGATCTCGTCGGTGCCGCGCGGGTTGAGGCGCGCGTCGAGGTCGCCATCGGCGAGTCGCTTGGCCAGCTGCGCGGAGCGGCGGATACGCGCGGACATCGCGGAGGCCACCAGCACCCCGAGGAAGGCGCCGGTCACGGCCGCGATCGCCGTGATCCGGATCAGCGCGTCGCGCAGGGCCTCGAGCTCGTCGCGGTCCTCGAGGAACGACTGGCGCACGTAGATCGAGCCCGTGCCGGGCAGGAGCGTGCCCGCGTAGACCGCCGGCGCCGCTCCCCCGAGCACCGGCTCGGTGAGGATCCGCCCGGGGCTCGCCTCGACGCGCAGGGTCAGGGGCACCGGCAGGCCCGCCGCGACGCCGGCGTCGCCGACCGCGCCCTCGGGGCCGATCACGTAGGCGCCCGCCGGCGTCACCGTGGCGCCCCCCGGCAGCTTCAGCCGGGCGATCGAGGCGGCGGTCCGCAGCTGGCGCGCCGCCGTGTCGCGCGCGCGGTCGAGGCGCTCGGTCTGGCTGCGCTGGTAGACGGCGACGCTGATGCCCCCGGCGACGAGGGCGCTGATCACGGCGATCGCCAGGGCGAGCCGGACCCGCAGGCTCACGGCGCCTCGCTCGGCCGCACCAGCTTGTAGCCGACGCCGCGCACGGTCTGCACGAGCTCCGGCGTGGAGGGATCGGCCTCGATCTTCGCCCGCAGGCGCTGCACGTGCACATCGACGAGCCGGGTGTCGCCGGCCCAGCCGTAGCCCCAGACGCGCTCGAGCAGCGTCGCGCGGTCGAGCGCCATGCCGACGTTGTCGACGAACTCGATCAGCAGCCGGTACTCGGTCGGCGTCAGCTGCAGCGCCTCGCCGTCGCGGGCGACCTCGTGGCCGTCGCGGTCGATCACCAGCGCCCCCACCTCGACGGTGCCCTGCCGCTCCTCCTCGACCGATCCGGCGCGGCGCAGCGCGGCCCGGAGGCGCGCGGCGAGCACGGCCGGCTCGAACGGCTTGGTCACGTAGTCGTCCGCCCCGGCCTCGAGGCCGAGCACCACGTCGATCGGATCGGAGCGCGCCGACAGCAGGATCACGGGGATCTGCGACTCGGCCCGGATCGCCCGGCACAGTGCCACGCCGTCGATCCCCGGCAGCATCACGTCGAGGAGCGCGAGGACGGGCTCCGTCTCGCGCCACGCCGCGAGCCCGCGGTCGCCGTCCTCGGCGAGCACGACCTCGAAGCCGTTGCGCGCCAGGTAGTCGCCCGTCGCCTTGCGGATGACGGGGTCGTCCTCGACGAAGAGCATCCGCGGGGGTCGCTGCTCGCCCATGCCCGTAAGGGTAGAGCGCGGAGGACCCCCGCG
>JBEGMS010000203.1:0-6765 GCA_041182985.1 Actinomycetota bacterium | reverse complement strand
CCAGCCGCGAGCTCAAGCCCCGCGGCGTGCGCGTCTCGGCCGCGTTCTTCGGCCTCGCCGCGACCGAGGACCTCGGCATCGGCCAGAAGCCGGGCAAGCTGCGCAACACGCTCGACGCGCTCTACCCGATGATCTACCCCTCCCACTTCGGCGCGGGCCAGTTCAACATCGACGACCCGGGCAACACGCCGGGCCCGACGATCACGGCGGCCATGTCGGATTGGCGCCGCCGCACCAACGGCGGCACGGCGGAGGTGCGGCCGTGGCTGCAGGACTTCACGATGGGCGGCAGGCCCTACGGCCTCGATGAGATCAGGGAGCAGATCGCCGCGGCCGACGCCACGGGCGCCGGTGGCTGGCTGCTCTGGAACGCCCAGTGCATCTACACGCCGGGCGTCTTCGAGGGCACCGCGGGCCAGCCGTAGTCGGCTAGGGCCCGAGCCGATCGAGCAGCGCGGGGTCGTCGCGCCAGCCCTTCTGCGCACGCACGCGCAGGTCGAGCATCGCCTTGGCCCCGAGGATGCGCTCGATCGCGGGCCGCGCCGACGATCCGATCGCCTTCACCATCGAACCGCCGGCGCCGACGACGATCCCCTGCTGGGACCTCGACTCGACGTAGATCACGGCCTCGATGCGCGCGGCACGCCGGCGCGTGGCGGGCTCGTACTCCTCGATCACGACGGTGAGGGCATGCGGGACCTCGTCGCGCAGCCGGCGCAGGGCCTGCTCGCGGATCAGCTCCGCGATCTGCAGGCGGACGGGATCGGAGGAGCGCGCCTCCGGCGGGAACAGCGCGGGCCCCTCCGGCGCGAGCCGGACCAGGTCCTCAACCAGCGCCCCCACCCCGTCGCCGGTCTTCGCCGAGACCGGGTGCAGCTCCGCGAAGTCGCCGAGGTCGGAGGCCGCGGCAACCGCCTCCGCGATGCGCTCCGGGGAGAGCCGGTCGACCTTGTTCACGGCGATCACCACGGGCACGCCGCTCGCGAACGCGATCTCGGCGCTCGCCCGGTCGCCGCCCCCGATCGCCTGCGACGCGTCGAGCACGAGCAGCACGGCGTCGACGTCGGCCAGGGTCTCGGCCACGCTGCCCGCCATCCGCTCCGTGAGGCCGTCGCGCGGCACCTGCACGCCGGGGAGATCGCAGAGGACGAGCTGCCAGTCGGCGCCGTGGACGATGCCCGCGACGCGACGGCGCGTGGTCTGCGGCCGGCTCGAGGTGATCGTGACGTGCTCGCCGACGATCGCGTTGACGAGCGTGCTCTTGCCGACGTTCGGTCGGCCGGCGAGGCCGACGAGGGCGCAGCGGTGCTCCACGGGCAGAGGGTACGCGAGCCGCCGCGAACCGGGGCCGTTCTGTACTCTAGCCCGTGGAGTTCATGATGAGCACGCCGCAGACCGCCCGCGAAAGCGTCTTCCAGCCCCTGCAGGTCGAGGGGGCCGTGGAGCGCATCGTGCGGCGCCTCGGGGAGGCGATCGGCAGCGGCGTCCTGCGCCCGGGCGAGCGCCTGCCGTCGGAGGTCGAGCTCGCCGAGATGCTCGAGGTCGCGCCGATGACCCGGCGCCAGGCGCTCGCGATCCTGCGCGACGCCGGCTACGTGGAGACGCGACGCGGCCGCGGCGCCGGCTCCTTCGTCGCCGACGACGTGGCGCGCCCCCTCGGGCTCGGCGGCCGCGTGCCGACGGAGGCGGAGCTCGTGGACCTCATCGACTGGCGCCGCGCGATCAGCGGCGAGGCGGCCCATCTCGCGGCCGAGCGCGGCGATGCCGCCGCCCTCGACGGGCTGTCGCGTGCCGCGGCGGCGACGGAGCAGGCCGCGCTGGGCGGCTTCGCGGAGTACCGCCTCGCCGACAGCGGGTTCCACATCGCGGTCGCCGAGGCCGCGGGCAGCCCGCGGCTCGTGGCGGCGGAGACGGCGCTGCAGGCCGAGCTCGGCGAGATCCTCGTCGCGCTGCCCGGGACCTGGTCCACCGATGCGCTGCGCTCGTCCACGAGCGGCCACACCCCGATCCTCGCGGCGGTGCTGCAGGGCCGCCCCGAGGCCGCGCGTGCGGCCATGCTCGAGCACATCGAGGCGACGCGCGACTGGATCGTGGGCCTGCATCTCGGCCGCCTGTCCGCGTAGGGGTTGCATTTTGAAATCTACTGCGTAGAGTTCTTCGCATGGCCACGACCGAGTCCCCCATCGACGCCCCGGACCTGCCGTTCTTCGACGTCAACGACCTCGCGTTCTCCGTGCGCTCCGACCCCGTCCGGGCGGCGCGCGACGCAGGGCCGTACGCACGCACCCCGTACGGTCTCGCCGTGCTGCGGTACGCCGAGGTCAGCAGCCTCGTCAACGACAAGCGCCTGATCCAGGGCAGCGCGCGCTGGTCCGAGCACAACGGCATCGTCGGCGACTGGGCCCGCTGGTGGGCGAACATCGTGCTCAACAAGGAGGGCGCCGAGCACGTGCGGCTGCGCAAGCTCGTCAACCCCGCCTTCTCGTCCCGCCACGTCGAGGGCCTCGTCCCGAAGTTCCAGGAGCTGGCCAACGAGCTGATCGACGGCTTCATCGCAGACGGCCAGTGCGAGTTCATGCACCAGTTCTCAGAGCCGTACGCGACTCGCGTGATCTGCCGCCTGCTCGGCGTGACCGACTCGAACTGGGAGGACCTCGCGCTCTACGCCGAGAAGATGAGCCTCGCGCTCTCCATCGCCGCCAAGGACCGCCTCGACGAGGTCGAGTGGGGCCTCGCCCAGATGGGCGCCTACGCCGACGAGCTGATCGCCGAGCGCCGCCGCACCAAGCACGACGACTTCCTCCAGTCGCTCGTCGACGCCAACGAGGACGGCGACCGGCTGACCGACGAGGAGCTGCGCGACACGGTGATCCTGCTCTTCCAGGGTGGCATCGACACGACCCGCAACCAGCTCGGCCTCGGCATCGACCTGTTCGTGCGCCACCCCGACCAGTGGGCGCTGCTCGGCCGCGAGCCGGACCTCGCCGCCAACGCCGTCGAGGAGGTCATGCGCACCCGCCCCACCACCACGTGGGTCACGCGCGAGGCCGCCGAGGACTGCGACATCGACGGCATCCTCGTCCCCAAGGGCACGACCATCCACCTCTTCACGGAGTCGAGCGGGACCGACACCCGCACGTTCGACGACCCCTCCTTCGACATCACGCAGGGCGACCGCCCGAAGCACTTCGGCTTCGGCGGCGGCCGGCACTACTGCCTCGGGCACTTCATCGCGCGCGGCGACATGACCGAGGCGTTCGCGCTGCTCGCCCGGCGGCTGCCGGGCATCCGCTACGTCGAGGAGCCGACCTGGCTGCCCGACTCCGGCAACACCGGCCCCGTGCGGCAGGTGATCGCCTGGGACCGCGAGAAGGCCCGATGACCGACGCCCTGACCCTCCACCGCGAGGCCAACGCCAAGGCGGCCGACGAGATCGCCGCCCGCGTCAAGCAGGCGAACGTCGAGTTCATCTACTACCAGTTCGTCTCGATCAACGGCCGCGTGCTGGCCAAGGTGGTGCCCGCCGCCCACGTCCGCCGCAGCCTCGACAAGGGCGTCCAGTTCCACGGCTCGGCCGCCGCGGACGTCGCCGCCGACCGCCACGGCGAGCTCTTCGGCGGCGGGATCGAGGCCGCCGAGTTCGTCGTGATGCCGGACCCCGACACCTTCCAGGTGCTGCCGTGGGAGCCGAGCGTCGGGCGCTTCCTGTGCCGGCTCTACCGCCGCGACGACGCGCACGTGGACCCGGGCGCGCCGTTCGGCCCCGACTGCCGCGGCAACCTGCGCCGCCAGCTCGAGGCCTTCGAGGCGCGCACGGGCTACGAGCTGCGCTCCGGCTGCGAGCCGGAGATCACCTGGCAGGGCGAGGGCTACGACCCCGTGGCGCGCCCCGGCGTCAGCACCGCCTACCACGCCGGAACGCTCGAGCAGGTGCGCGCGATCTACCAGCGCGTGATCCGCTACGCCCAGGCGATGGACCTCGACATGATCGAGGGCGACTACGAGGACGCCGGCCAGATCGAGCTCAACTTCATGTTCGACCGGGCCGACCGCACCGCGGACCGGCTGATCACGTACCGCCAGATCTGCGTGCAGGTGGCCCGCGAGCTCGGCATCGAAGTCACGTTCATGCCGAAGCCGACGCTCGGGATCATGGGGAACGGCTGCCACCACAACCTGTCGCTCTGGCGGGACGGCGCGAACGCCTTCGCCGAGCCCGGCCGCCGCGAGCTGCACATCACCGAGACCGCGCAGCACGCGCTCGGCGGGCTGCTCGAGCACGCCGCCGCGTCGATGGCCGTGTACGCGAGCACCGTCAACTCCTACAAGCGCTACTGGGACGCCGGCCAGTTCGCCCCGTCACGCGTGGACTGGGGCCTCGACGACCGCAGCCGCTCGGTGCGCGTCAGCGCCTCGGGACGGCTCGAGCTCAAGCTGCCGGACTCGATCGTCAACCCGTACCTGTCGCACGCGCTGATCGTGGCCGCCATGGCCGACGGCCTCGAGCGCCGCATCGATCCGGGACCCGCGCCCGCCGCGGGCGAGCCCGGACCCGAGCGCTTCACCCCGCTGCCCCTGATCCTCGGCGACGCCGTCGAGACCTTCGCCGCCTCCGACCTCGCGCGGGCGGCGCTGGGCGACGAGCTGCACGCCCTGTACCGTGACTTCAAGCGCGACGAGTGGGCCCGCTTCTGCGGCGCCCTGACCGATTGGGAGTTCGAGATGTACCGGAGCTGGATCCCGTGAGCGGCGACCTGAGCCTCGTCGCCGAAGGCCGCCTGACCCTGGGCTGCGGCGACCTCGACGCGATGCCCCTGATGGGCCTGATCCGGGAGGACGGAACGCGGCCCGGCTACGAGCCGGAAGCCGCGGCCCTCGTCGCCGAGCGGATGGGCCTCGAGCTCGCCTGGGTGCCGCTCGAGTGGAGCGCCTTCTACCCCGCGCTCCACGCCGGCACCGTCGACGGCATCTGGTGCGGGCAGGGCATCACCGACCACCGCCGCACCCTCGCCGACTTCACCCGGCCGTACGCGGTCTTCAACGAGTCGCTGGTGACCCGCATCGAGTGCCCGGCGTCGTCACCCGATCAGTGCGCCGGCCTGCGCATCGGCGCCATCGCCGAGAGCACCAACATGGCCCTCACGGAGACCTTCCCGGGCGTCATCCCCGTGCCCTTCGACGGCGCGACGGACGACGTCTACGCGGACATGATCGCGGCCACGCGCTCCGGCGAGATCGACGGCTTCGTCGACGACGACGTCGTGATGGTGCACCTCGACGCCGACCCCGAGCTGCGCCTCGCCTTCACGGTCGAGACCCGCAACCAGTGGGGGATCGCCGTGCGCAAGGGCGAGGACGCGCTGCGGACGGCGATCGACGACGCCCTCGGCGCCGCGATCGCCGACGGGTCGCTCGAGGCCGCCTGGCGCCGCCACATGCCCGACCTGCCCTGGCCCCTGGGCTAGCGGGGGCCGGATGCGCCCGCCCGTCATCGGCCTGACCGGCTTCCGCCGCGACCTGCCCACCTACCTCGGCGCGCGCACGGACCTGTACACGCTCGACCCGGCCTACGCGGACGGCGTCGCGCGCGCCGGCGGGCTGCCGCTGATCATCCCGCACGGCGACGAGCCGGGCCCGGTGCTCGACCTGCTCGACGGGATCGTGCTGACCGGCGGCGGCGACCTCCACACCGAGCACTACGGCGCGGCCGCCCAGGTCGAGCTCGAGGACGCCAACGCGGGCGCCGACCGCTGGGAGCTCGCGCTCGCCCGCGGCGCCCGGGAGCGCGGCCTGCCGACGCTCGGCATCTGCCGCGGCATGCAGGCCCTCGCCGTCACGGCCGGCGGCCGGATGGTGCAGGACCTCGCGCCCGAGCACGGCCACCCGCTGATCGAGAGCACGCCGGAGTCCCTGATGGGCAGCCGCCACGACGTCGAGGTCGCGGCGGGCTCCCGCGTCGCGCAGGCGCTCGGCGCGACGCGCTTCCCGGTCAACTCGATCCACCACCAGGCCGTCGTCGACGCGGGCGATCTCGTGGTGACCGCGCGGGTCGGTGAGGTCGTCGAGGCCCTGGAGAGTCCCGACGCGTGGCCGATGGTGGGCGTGCAGTGGCATCCCGAGAAGATGCCGGAGCCCGAGCAGCAGGGGCTGTTCCGATGGGTCGTGGCCGCGGCCTCCGCCTTCCGGGACGCGCGCGATCCGCGTACACTCGGCCCATGAGCGATCTCGTCCACGGCGCCTGCCCGCTCGACTGCCCCGACACCTGCGCGTGGCAGGTCGAGGTCGAGGACGGACGCGCCCTGCGGCTGCGGGCCCGCAAGGACCACCCGTTCACGCGCGGCGCCCTCTGCGGCAAGGTCAACCGCTACCTGGATGCCGTCTACTCCCCCGACCGGCTGACGACGCCGCTGCGGCGCGTCGGCGAGAAGGGCAGCGGCGACTTCCAGGCGATCGACTGGGACGAGGCGATCGGCCTCGCGGCCGCCGGGATTCAGGCGGCGATCGACCGCGACGGGCCCGAGGCCGTGATGCCGTACTACTACGCCGGCACGCTCGGACAGGTGCAGGGCTGGTCGCTCGGCCAGCGCCTCTTCAACCACCTCGGCTCCACGCGCATGCTGGGCACGATCTGCACCGCGGCCGCCTCGGCCGCGATGGCGGCGACGACGGGCCGGCCGCTCGGCCCGGACCCGGAGGACATCGAGCACGCCGACCTCGTGCTCATCTGGGGCGCGAACCTCCTCACCTCCAACATGCACCAGTGGC
>JBEGMS010000202.1:0-7204 GCA_041182985.1 Actinomycetota bacterium | reverse complement strand
GACCACGACGGGGGCGAGCGAGGTCGTGAAGATGAAGCCGGCGCCGTAGGAGCGCACGAGGTCGACGAGGCGGGACGAGCCCGTGATGTAGCCGCCCATCGCGCCGACGGCCTTGCCGAGCGTGCCCTGCACGATGTCGACCTCGCCCTCGAGGCCCTCGCGGGCGACGATGCCGGCGCCCTCGGGCCCGTACATGCCGACCGCGTGCACCTCGTCCACGTAGGTGAGGGCGTCATGGCGGCGGGCGACGTCGGCGAGCTCCGCGACGGGCGCGATGTCGCCGTCCATCGAGTAGATTCTCTCAAACGCGACGATCCGGGGGCGGTGCGCCTCCTCGGCGCGCAGGAGCGACGCGAGGTGGTCGGCGTCGTTGTGCCGGAAGACCCGCACCGTGGCCCCGCTGCGGCGGATGCCCTCGATCATCGAGTTGTGGTTGGCCGCGTCCGAGAAGACGACGCAGTCGGGCAGCGCGCTGCCGAGCACCGTCAGCGCCGTCAGGTTGGCGATCCAGCCCGACGTGAAGAGCAGCGCGGCCTCCTTGCGGTGCCAGGCGGCGAGCTCGCGCTCGAGGTCGACGTGCATCGTCGTGGTGCCGGAGATGTTGCGCGTGCCGCCGGAGCCGGCGCCGTACGCGACGGCCTCCGCCATCGCGGTGGTCACCGCCGGATGGGCGGTCATGCCGAGGTAGTCGTTCGAGCACCAGACCACCGCCGAGCGCGTGGCGCCGTCCGGGTCGCGCAGGGTCGCGTGCGCCGTGCCGGGCACCCGCTCGATCTCCGCGAAGACGCGGTAGCGGCCCTCGGCGCGCAGACGCTCGAGGGCCTCGTCGACGAGGCCGGCGTAGTCCACTCGGGCACTCTATCGGCAGTCGGGTGTCGGCGGCCGACTACCCGGCCGCGAAGACCTCCAGCGCGGTCCAGCCCTCGGGCCGCGTGGTGGCGAGGTCGTAGAGGCTGAAGCCGGTCGCGCCGGCGTCGCGCGCGCCGCGCGCGGCGGCGTCGAGCTGGGCCGCCGAGAGGCCCATGGAGCCCGTGATCACGTGCACCTCGGCGTTCGGGTCGCCGGTCTGGCGGCGCAGGACGTCGACGCAGCCCTTGGCGTCCGCGTAGACCCGCTCCGCCGCGTGCCGCCGCGACGGGTAGCACATGGGCAGGAACGCGTCGCTCGCCGCGTGCAGCTCGGCGTACGGGAAGACCGGCCAGTACATCGAGACGGGCGACGGGATGATCGCGGCGATCGGCAGCTGCGGGTAGGTCGCGCGCGCCCAGGCCGCGAGCTCGGCCGCGCGGCGGGCGCGCAGCGCGCCGTTCCTGACGATCGTCGCCTCGACGTCGATCCCGAGCCCGTCGACGCCGTTCGGGCCCGCGATCCCGGCCGCGGCGGCGAGGCGCCGGCGGTCGCGCTCGAGGTTGCGGTAGCCCGGCAGGTACCAGGGCACCACGCGCAGGCCCGCGGCGCGGCCGAGCCGCACCACCTCCCGGACGTAGGCCGGGTTGACGACGTCGGCCGTCGACCTCCAGTTGGCCGTCTCGATGTAGATCACGGGCGTGCCGTGCTGCTCGGCGACCTCCACGACCTGCGTCGGCGTGCGCTTGCCGAAGTCCCAGATGTCGACCCAGACGCCGGTGCCGGAGAAGACCGCGGCCCGGGTCGGGTTGGCCTGGGCCGGAGCCACGGCGGCGAGCCCGGCGAGGCAGGCGAGCAGGGGGATCAGGGCTCGGCGCATGCGCCCATGGTACGGCCGCCCGCGCGCTGCGACGGAACGGGCGGGCTAGCCCTCCAGGTGCCGGGCGAGCGCGCGGGCCGCCTCCTGGGCGGTCTCGCGCGGCTCGGACAGCCGCTCGCGCTCCGTGGCGTACGCGAGCAGGGCCTGGCGGGCGCGGTGGGAGTGGTGCCGCAGCAGCTCGGCGAGCGCCGTCTCGTCGCGGGCCTCGATCGCGTCCACCATCCGGTGGTGCTCGGCCTGCGCCTCGGACTGCTCGTGCAGGACGGTGACGGCGACCCGCGAGTAGGGCTCGATCAGGTTGAGCACGCGGGCGGCCGCGTCGGCGAAGTGGCGCAGGCCCGAGAGGCGGTAGAGCTCGAGGTGCAGGACGTAGTTGCGCTCGGACCACGCGGCCGGCTCGAGGCCGTCCATCTCCGCGACGAGCGCGCGCAGGTCCTCGACGTCGCGGTCGGTCGCGTTGCGGACGATCCCGGGCGCCATCTCCGCCTCGACGAGCGCCCGCAGCGTCCAGAGCTCGTCGACCTCGGCGGGGGTGAGCGCCGTCACGCGGGCGCCGCCGTCCTCGCCGAAGGTGACGATGCCCTCGGCGGCGAGCGCGTGGAGGGCCTCGCGGACCGGGATCCGGCTGACGCCCATCGCCTCGGCGATCGCGGTCTGGATCAGCGGCTGGCCGGGCTGGAGCAGCCCCTGGCGCACGGCCTCGCGCAGCACGTCGGCGATCGGCGGACGACTGGTCGCGGCCTCCATGTACGTCATCCTACCGACGGGGGTGCGGGAACGGGCTGCATTTGCATTCTAGTGTATACACTGTATTCTCCGCGTCAAGCGGAAGGCACTGCGCGCAGCGCGACCACCAGAGGAGCACCACGTGAAGCGCATCGGAGTAGACGTCGGCGGCACGTTCACCGACCTGATCCTGGTCGACGAGGAGGCCGGTCGGATCACCGTCGACAAGGTCCCGTCCACCCCGGACGACCCCGCCCGCGGCGTCGTCGAGGGCATCAACCGCCTCTGCGAGAAGGCCGGCGTGCGGCTGTCGCAGATCGACAACCTGCTCCACGGCACCACGGTGGCCACCAACATCGCGCTCACCCACACGGGCGCCGAGGTCGGGATGATCACCACGGCCGGCTTCCGCGACATCCTCCACATCGCGCGGCACAAGAAGCCGCTCAACTTCTCGATCCAGCAGGACCTGCCCTGGCAGGCCCGGCCGCTCGTCCGGCGCCGCCACCGCCGCGTCGTCGCCGAGCGGGTGACCGCCCCCGTGGGCGAGATCATCACGCCGCTCGATGAGGACGCCGTGCGCCGCGAGGTGCGGCTGCTGAAGGAGGCCGGCGTCGACGCGATCGCCGTCTGCTTCCTGCACTCCTACCTCAACGACGCCCACGAGCGGCGCGTCGCCGAGATCATCGCCGAGGAGTTCCCCGCGGCGTACCAGTCGATCTCGAGCGACGTGATCCCGCTCTACCGCGAGTACGAGCGCTTCTCCACGGTCGCCCTCAACGCCTACGTGGGCCCGAAGGTGTCGACCTACCTCGACCGCTTCGCCACCGCGATGCGCGAGGCGGGCTTCCAGCACGGCGTCCAGCTGATGCAGTCCTCCGGCGGCATGGCCACCGTCGAGGCCGCCTCCCGCCGCCCCGTCAACCTGCTGATGTCCGGCCCCGTCGCCGGCCTGATCGGCGGCATCTGGGCGGGCCGGATGGCCGGCTTCGACTCCGTCATCACCCTCGACATCGGCGGCACCTCCGCCGACGTCGGCGTCGCCGCCGGCGGGCAGATGCGCATGCGCCACCTGCTCGACACGAAGGTCGGCGACTACCAGGCGATGGTGCCGATGGTCGACATCGACACGATCGGCGCCGGCGGCGGCTCCATCGCGTACGTCGACGAGGGCGGCGTCTTCCGCGTCGGCCCGCAGTCCGCGGGCGCCGATCCCGGCCCCGCCTGCTACGACCGCGGCGGCACCGACCCCACCTCGACCGACGCCCAGGTCTTCCTCGGCCGGCTGCGCCCCGAGCGCGGCCTCGTCGGCGGCGGCCTCGCGCTGAAGCCCGAGCGCGCGAGGGACGTGATCGTCAAGCTGGCCGACCAGCTCGGCATGACGCCGGAGAACGCGGCCCTGGGCGCGCTGCAGATCCAGAAGTTCGGGATGACCCAGAACATCGAGGTCAACTCCGTCCGCCGCGGCTACGACCCGCGCGACTTCACCCTCGTCGCCGCCGGCGGCGCGGGCCCGCTGTTCTCGGCGGAGGTCGCGCTGGAGCTCGAGATCCCGCGCGTCCTCGTCCCGCCGCACCCCGGCATCGTCGCCGCGACGGGCCTGCTCGCCACCGACCTCCAGCACGAGTTCGTCGGCACCGAGCGCCAGGCCGTCACGACGCTCGACGCCGCGCGGCTGCAGGCGAAGTTCGACGAGCTCGTCGCGCAGGCCGTCGGCCAGCTCGACGCGGACGCGGTGCCCGAGGACCGGCGCCTGATCCGCCGCCTCGCCGACTGCCGCTACGCCGGCCAGGGCTACGAGGTCCGCTTCGACGTGCCCGCGGGCGACCCGTCGCGCGCGGGCTGGGCCGAGGAGCTCGTCGAGGCCTTCCACATCGCCCACGAGGGCGAGTACGGGCACCGCTTCGACGCGCCCGTCGAGATCATCAACATCCGCGTCGTCGGCATCGGCCGCATCGACGAGCTCGAGTGGCCGGAGGCCGCCCCGGGCGCCGGCGACCTCTCCGGCGCCCTGATCGAGACCCGCGACGTCGTCTTCGACGTCGACGGCGAGACGACGGTCTGCCCGACGCCGTTCTACGAGCGCGAGCGGCTCGGCGCCGGCGACCGCATCGAGGGGCCGGCGATCATCGAGCAGTACGACACCACCACGATCGTGCCGCCGGGCTTCGTCGTCGACGTCGACCGCTTCGGCAACCTCGTGATCGACGTCACGGCCCGCATCGAGGCGCGCCGCGCGAAGGGCGGCGACGCCGGCCTCGCCCAGCCGATCCTGATGCGCGTCATCGGCGGCGCCTTCAACGCCATCGCCAAGGAGATGGCGGGCGTGCTCTACCGCATGTCGTACTCGTCGATCATCCGCGAGTCCGAGGACCTCGGCGCGGGCCTCTTCGACGCGCAGGGGAACAACATCGCGGAGTCGGACTCGACGCCGATGTTCATGGGCGCGATGCCGAAGATCGTCAAGGGCGTCATCAGCCTGCTCGGCGACGACATCCACGAGGGCGACGTCATCCTCCACAACGACCCGTACCTCGGGGCCACGCACTCCCCCGACGTGGCGATCGTGATGCCCGTCTTCCACGAGGGCGATCTGATCGGCTTCACCGGGGCCTCCGCCCACCTGCTCGACATCGGCGGCGCCTACCCGGGCCTCGCCATCGACCTGGTCGACAACTGGTCGGAGGGCAACATCTACCGCGCCGTCAAGCTGGCGGACAAGGGCGTCTGGCAGGAGTCGCTGTTCAAGCACATCCTCGAGAACACCCGCACCCCGACCCACAACCGCGGCGACATCGAGGCGATGATCGCCGCCTGCGAGCGCGCCAAGAAGCGCTTCCGGGAGCTCGCCGCCCGCTACGGCGCCGAGGCCGTGAGCGGGGCCGCCAACCACTGGATGGACTACGCCGAGCGGATGCTGCGCCAGGAGATCGCCAAGGTCCCGGACGGCGTCTACGGCCCCGAGGAGGGGTGGCTCGACGACGACGGCCGCAACCGCGGCCAGAAGCTGCCGATCAAGGTCACCGTCCGGATCGAGGGCGACAAGATGGTCGTCGACCTGACGGGCTCCAGCCCCGAGGTGCCGACGGGCTACAACTGCCCGTTCGAGGGCACGACCGTGTCGGGCATGACCTTCATCGCCCGCATGATGTTCCTCGACGAGGCCACCTTCCCGGTCTTCGTGCCCCAGAACGAGGGCATGCTGCGGCCGGTCGAGGTGATCGCGCCCGAGGGCACGATCTACAACCCGAAGTACCCGCGCGCCTGCTTCGCCCGCTTCTCGCAGGCCCAGCGCGCGGTCGACCTCGTGCTGCGCGCGCTGGCGCCCGTGATCCCGAACCAGGTCACGGCCGGCAACTCGGCGCACATCCACTTCCTCTCCTACTCCGGCTACGTCGAGGAGGAGGGCGAGTACTGGGTCTACCTCGAGGTCGACGAGGGCAGCTACGGCGGCCGTCCCGACCGCGACGCGATGGACTCCGTCGACAACCTGATCGCCAACACCCGCAACAACCCGATCGAGGAGCTCGAGTGGCGCTTCCCGATGCGGACGGACCGCTACGAGCTCCGCGAGGAGCCGGCGGCCGCGGGCAAGTGGCGCGGCGGCATCGGCATCGTCCGCGTCAACACGTTCCTGACCGACACGATCGTGACCTGCGAGGGCGAGCGCCACGACTCGGACCCGCCGTGGGGCATCTTCGGCGGCCACGAGGGCCTCAACGGCTCGATGGTCCGCAACGCCGGCCAGCCCGACGAGGAGCCCTGGTACAGCAAGGTCACGGGCGCGAAGCTGGAGGCCGGCGACAGCCTCCAGATCACGGTCCCCTCGGGCGGCGGCTACGGCGACCCGCTCGACCGCGACCCCGAGCTCGTCCTGAGCGACGTCCTCGACGAGTTCACCACGCGCGACCTCGCCGAGCAGGACTACGGCGTGGTGCTCGTCGGCGAGGGCCTCGGCCTCGCCGTCGACCACGCCGCCACCGACCGCCTCCGCTCCGAGCGGCGCGAGGCCTGACCCGAACCCACCGAACCACCCCAGGAGGATGACCCCACCATGAGCGAACTGCAGGAGATGCTCGACAAGATCTTCGCGGAGGACTCCGAGCTGTACCAGCAGCGCGGCTTCCAGCGGCGCATCGGCTTCGGCAAGCGCCCCGCGATCATCGACATCGACCTCGCGAACGCCTGGACCCGCCCGGGCCACGCGTTCTCGTGCGACAACATGGACGTGATCATCCCGGCCATGGAGCGCCTGCTCGACGCCGGCCGCGCGAAGAACATCCCGATCGTCCACACCACCACCGCCTACGCGAAGAACGTGCGCGGCGAGTGGAGCGACATGGGCCTCTGGCACAACAAGATCCCGGTCGACGTCCTCGAGGAGGGCTCGTACGAGGCCGCGATCGACGAGCGCCTCCTGAAGGACGGCGACCTCGTGATCACCAAGAAGCGCGCCTCCGGCTTCCACGGCACCTGGCTGCAGGGCTTCCTCAGCTCGCACCGCGTCGACACCGTGATCGTGACCGGCGTGACGATGGCGGGCTGCGTCCGCCACACCGTCGAGGACGCGATCGCGTACGGCTTCCGGCCGATCGTGCCCCGCGAGTGCGTCGGCGACCGCGTCGCCGGCGTCGTCGAGTGGAACCTCTTCGACATCGACGCCAAGTTCGGCGACGTGATGGGCGTCGACGAGGTGATCGCGTACCTGAACGGCATCGAGCCGTTCGACGGCAACACCCTGCCGTCCTAGCG
>JBEGMS010000201.1:0-7786 GCA_041182985.1 Actinomycetota bacterium | reverse complement strand
GGGTCGAACAGGCTGTGGGGGTTCCAGACGAGCAGGCCCGCCGCGCCGAGGCCGAGCGCGCGCCAGGCTGCCCGCGGACGGCCGGCCAGGAGCGCGATGCAGCCGGCGACGCCGGCGATGCCGGCCCGCACGACGCTCGGGTCCGGGCCCACGACCGCCACGTAGAGGAGGATCGCGGCCACGGCGGCGACCAGGGCGTGGCGGCGGCTGCCGCCGAGCGCCCACGCCGCGAGCACGACGAGGGCGACGAGCAGCGCGACGTTGCCGCCCGAGACCGCCATCAGGTGCGCGAGCCCGGAGGCCCGCAGGTCGGCCACGGCCCGCGGCGAGAGCCCCGCGTCCGCGCCGAACGCGAGGCCCCGCACCACGACACCCGGGTCCCCCGTCCCGGCGCCGGCGAGGGCACCGAGGGCGCGCAGCCGCAGGCGGTCGGCGATCCCCCACGCCCCGCCGCGCATGCCGACGGCCTCGTAGCGACGCACCCGCAGGACCGCGTGCACGCCCTGCCGCGCGAGCCAGGCCGCCTCGTCGAAGCCGTCGTCCGCCGGCCGCGGCCGCACGAGCCGGCCCTCCACCCGCAGGACCGCGCCGCGCGGCGGCGGCGCCGCGGACTCGAGCCGCAGCAGCACCGGGCCGCCGCCCGCCAGCGTGCCGATCGCGAGGCGCAGGCGCCCCGTGCCGCGCCAGGCCTCCCCCACCGTCGCCCGGCCGCCGACGACCTCGCTGCCGATGCGGCCGGCGAGCGGGTCCCGCGCGAGCGCCTCCAGCCGCGCCGTCCCGGCCAGGGCGCCCGCCACGACGAGCACCGCGAGGGCGACCGCGGTCGGGGTGCGGCGCAGCAGCACGAGCCCGCCGGCGGCGAGGAGGGCGGGGAGCGGGCCGGCCGCGAGCGCGGCGACCGCGCCCGCCGCCAGGGCGGGCCCGACGAGGTCGGCCGCCCGGGGCCCCGTCACGGGGCGACGAGGTCGCGCAGCTGCTCGAGCTTCGCCGGGCCGATGCCCGGCACCTCGACGAGCTGCTCGACGCTGGAGAAGCCGCCGTGCTGGTCGCGCCAGGCGATGATCCGCTCCGCGGTGGCCGGCCCGATCCCGGGCAGGGCGTCGAGGTCCTCCAGGCTGGCCCCGTTGAGGTGCACGAGGCCCCCGGTGCCGGTCGCGTAGCCCGCGCCCGCCTCGGGCACCGCCCCGATCGGCGCGAGCTCGGGCACGAGCACCTGCTCGCCATCGGCCAGCAGCGACGCGAGGTTGAGGGCGACCGCGTTGCCCTGGCGGGTGATGCCGCCGGCCCGCTCGATCGCGTCGACGACCCGCGCGCCGCGCGGCATCGCGTACACGCCGGGCTCGCGGACCGCGCCCGTGACGTGGACCACCACGGGCTCCTCGGGCGCCGGGGCGATCGCGCCCGCGCCGGCGGTCTCGACCGGCGCGGGCGGCTGCCCGTCCCCGCGCCCGCGCACCGCCGCGACGGCGGCCGCCAGGAGGAGGGCGACGGCCAGGCCGATCAGGAGGGTGCGGCGGCGGGGCGGGGACACGGCCCGAAGATGCGGCAGCCCGGGCGCGCGCGGGGCGCGCGGACCCGCACCGGGGCGCGGCGCGGGCGCGCGGCTCGCGCGCGCTAGCGCACGACGATGTTGACGAGCTTGTCGGGAACCACGATCTCCTTGACGATCGTCTTCCCGTCCACGAGCTCGGCGATCCGCGGCAGCGCCTTGACCGTGCCGAGGACCTCGTCCTGCGGCAGCCCGCAGGCCAGCTGGACGCGCTCGCGCAGCTTGCCGTTGACCTGCACGACGCACTCGAACGTGTCCGCCACGAGCAGCGCCGGGTCGGCCACCGGCCACGGCGCCTCCCACAGCCGCGCGCCGCCGAGCCGCTCCCACAGCTCCTCGGCGATGTGCGGCGAGAAGGGCTGCACGAGGCCGACGAGGGTGCCGGCGGCGTGGCGCAGCGCCTGCGCGCCGACGGGATCGCCGAGCAGCGGGTCGCGGCCCTTCTCGATCCCGTTGAGGAGCTCCATCGTGGCCGCGATCGCGGTGTTGAACTGCAGGCGCCGGTCGATGTCCTCGGTCACACGCTGGATCGAGCGGTGCGTGAGCCGCAGGAGCTCGAGGGCGGCGCCGTCCGCGCCATCCGGCGGGGCGGGCACGGGCGCGCCCGTCGTCTCGTCGGCGATCCGCCCGACCGCCTTCCAGAGCCGGTCGAGGAAGCGCGCCGGTCCGAGCACGCCGGAGTCGGACCACTCCTTGTCCTGGTCGGGCGGCCCCATGAACAGCACGTACATGCGCAGGGCGTCGGCACCGTGCTTCGAGACGATCGCGTCGGGGGCGACGACGTTGCCCTTCGACTTCGACATCTTCGCGCCGTCCTTGTAGATCATCCCCTGGGTGAAGAGGTTCGCGAACGGCTCCCGGAAGCCGACGTAGCCCGCGTCGTAGAGCACCTTCGTGAAGAAGCGGCTGTAGAGCAGGTGCAGGATCGCGTGCTCGACGCCGCCGATGTACTGCCCCACCGGCAGCCACCAGTCGACATCGCCCCGTGACCACGCCTCGGCGTCGTCGTGGGCGTTGACGTAGCGCAGGTAGTACCAGGACGAGTCGACGAAGGTGTCCATCGTGTCCGTCTCGCGCTGGGCGGGTCCGCCGCAGGACGGGCACGGGACGGCGCGCCAGTCCTCGGCGCTCGCCAGCGGCGAGCGGCCCTTGGGCGCGTAGTCGTCGATCTCGGGGAGGCGCACCGGCAGGTCGGCGTCGGGCACGGGCACGAGGCCGCAGGCGGGGCAGTCGACGATGGGGATCGGGGCACCCCAGTAGCGCTGGCGCGAGACCAGCCAGTCGCGCAGGCGGTAGGCGGTCTTCCGCTCGCCGCGGCCGTCCTCGGCGAGCCAGGCGGGGATCGCCTCCTTCGCGGCCGCCACCGTCATGCCGTCGAAGCGGCCCGAGTTGACGAGCACCGCGTCGTCGCCGGCGTCGGTGTAGGCCCCGGCCTGCACGTCGACCGCGCCCTCCACGGGCGCCACGACCTGGCGGATCTCGAGGCCGAAGGCGCGGGCGAAGGCGTGGTCGCGCTCGTCGTGCGCCGGCACGGCCATGATCGCGCCCGTGCCGTACTCGACGAGCACGTAGTCGGAGACCCAGACCGGGATCTCCTCGTCGGTCACGGGGTTGCGCACCGAGCGGCCCGTGTCGACGCCCGTCTTCGGGCGGTCGTCGCGCATGCGGTCGGCGACCGATTCGGCGCCGCGGCGGCGGACGTAGTCCATCACCTCGTCCTCGCGGTCCGTGCCGCGCACGAGGTCGTGCACCATCGGGTGCTCGGGCGCCAGCACGAAGAACGTCGCCCCGAAGAGGGTGTCCGGGCGCGTCGTGAAGACGGGGATCGCCGCGTCCGCGCCGATCACGGGGAACAGGACCTCCGCGCCGTGCGAGCGGCCGATCCAGTTGCGCTGCATGGTGAGCACGCGCTCGGGCCACGACTCGAGCAGCTCCATGTCGTCGAGCAGCCGGTCGGCGTAGTCGGTGATCCGGAAGAACCACTGCTCGAGGTCGCGCGCCTCGACCTCGGTGCCGCAGCGCTCGCAGCGGCCGTCGACGACCTGCTCGTTCGCGAGGACCGTCTGGTCCTGCGGGCACCACTTGACCGCCGCGCCCTTCTTGTAGGCGAGGCCGCGCTCGAACAGGCGCAGGAAGATCCACTGCGTCCAGCGGTAGTACTCCGGGTCGGAGGTCGCGAGCTCGCGGGTCCAGTCGATCGACCAGCCCATCCGCAGCATCTGCTCGCGGATGCGGGCGATGTTGCGCGCCGTGACCTCGGCGGGCCTGCCGCCCGTCTTGATCGCCGCGTTCTCCGCGGGCAGCCCGAACGAGTCGTAGCCCATCGGGTGCAGCACCTGGAACCCCGTGCGGCGCCGGAAGTGCGAGACGACGTCGCCCATCGTGTAGTTGGTGACGTGGCCCATGTGCAGGTCGCCGGAGGGGTACGGCAGCATCTCGAGCACGTAGGCGCGCGGGCGCTCGTCGGATGCGGGATCGGCGGGATTCGGGGTCTCGAACGCCCGCTCGGCGGCCCAGACGGCCTGCCAGCGGGCTTCGATCGCATCGGGCTCGTAGCGCTCCACGCCGGGCAGGATACGGGGCCCGCCCGGCGGCGGGGCCAGCCCGCCGTCGCCCCCGGACCATCAGGTCATGACGGAAACCTGTTAGAGCATTCCCCCCAGATGTTGCGAAATTGTCAGCAGTCGCCGGAATCTCTCCGGCGGGGACAGAACAAGGGGAGCGCCACCATGGAACTGACCTCGTCGCAGGAACTGATCCTGTGGCTCGGCACCGCCGGCATGGCCGCGGGCGCCGTCATCATCGCCGCCATCGGCTTCAGCCTGCCGAACCACGAGCGGCACCACGTCACCGCGAGCTTCTTCGTCTGCGCGATCGCCGCGTGCGCGTACCTCGCGATGGCGACGGGCACCGGCGTCTGGATGGTCGACGACCAGCCCGTCTACTACGCCCGCTACATCGACTGGCTCGTGACGACGCCGCTGCTCCTGCTCGGCCTGCTCACGGTCGGCCTCGCGCCGCTCGCGAGCGGCGGCGGGGAGGCCGGGCGCACCCGCAACGGCCTGATCGGCTGGGTGCTCGGCGCGGACGTGCTGATGATCGCCACCGGCCTCGTGGCCTCGCTGCGCGGCGAGAGCGGAGATCGCTGGATCTGGTACGCCATCAGCTGCGTGTTCTTCCTGCTGGTCCTGTGGGGCCTGTTCGGTCCCGTCAAGCAGCACCTGGACCAGAAGATGGCGCCGCTCTACACGAAGCTCCTGGGGATCCTCACGGTCCTCTGGTTCATCTACCCGATCCTCTGGGTCCTCGGCACCGAGGGCACCGGCGCGATCGGCCTGACCGGCGAGATCCTCGTCTTCGCGGTGATCGACGTGCTCGCGAAGGTCGGGTTCGGCATCGTGCTCGTCCTCGGCATCAAGAGCGGCTCGCGCTCGCACGCCGCGGCCTGACGCACACCGCCTGACGCCCCCGCGCGGAGCCCCCGGGCCCGCGCGGGGGCCCTAGGCGTCGCCCCAGGGCTCCAGGCGCCCGCCGTCCGCCCGGACGGCGCTCTCGCGCAGGAGCCGGTTGTACTTCGCGAGGCGCTCCGACTGCGTCAGCGAGCCCACCTTGAGCTGGGCCGGGCCCGCGGCGATGGCGAGGTCGGCGAGCCAGTCGTCCTCCGTCTCGCCGGAGCGCGCCGAGACGACCGCGCGCCAGCCGGCCGCCCGCGCCCGGGCCGCCACGGCCAGCGCCTCGGTCAGCGTGCCGACCTGGTTGGCCTTCACGAGCACCGCGTTGGCCGCGCCCTCTCCGATCGCGCGCTCGAGCCGGTCGAGCTGCGTGCAGAGCAGGTCGTCGCCGACCACCTGCACCCGCTCCCCGACGGCGCGCGTGAAGCCAGGCCAGGCGGGCCAGTCGTCCTCGCCGAAGGGGTCCTCGACGGACACGACCGGGTAGCGGCGGGTCCAGTCGGCGAGCCGCTCGCCCCAGGCGGCGGCGTCGAGCGCCTCGGCGTCGGCCGCGAGCCGGTAGCCGTCGGGCGCGGCGAAGTGGCTCGCCGCAACGTCAAGGCCGATCGCCATGTCCCGGCCCGGCTCGAGGCCCGCCCGCTCGATCGCCCGCGTCAGGATGATCAGGCCGTCCTCGTTCGACCCGAAGGCGGCGAAGCCGCCCTCGTCGGCGCGCAGGAGCGTGCGGTCGAGCTCGCGCAGCTCGATGGCGAGCGCCGCGAGGACGCGGGCCACGTCCTCGATCGCCTGCGGGAACGTCTCGGCCCGCAGCGGGATCGCGAGGTAGTCCTGGAGGTCCACGGAGCGGCCCGCGTGCAGGCCGCCGGACAGCGCGTTGACCATCGGGCGCGGCAGGGGCGCGTCGGGCGCCCCGCCGAGGTGCCGCCAGAGCGGGAGGCCCGCCGACGTCGCCCCGGCGCGCGCGCAGGCCGTCGAGGCGGCGAGGAGGGCGTTGCCGCCGAGCCGCGAGCGCTCAGGGGTGCCGTCCAGCTCGACGAGCGCCCGGTCGATCGCCGCCTGGTCGGCCGCCTCCATCCCGCGCAGGCGCTCGGCGATCTCGCCGGACACGTGGGCCGCGGCGCGCAGCACGCCGCGCCCGCCGTAGCGGCTCGCGTCGCCGTCGCGCAGCTCGAGCGCCTCGTGGCGCCCCGTCGAGGCGCCGGACGGGACGCTTGCCCGCGCGTGGGTGCCGTCGTTGAGCACGACCTCCGCCTCGAGCGTCGGGCGCCCGCGCGAGTCGAGGATCTCGAACGCCCGCACCGCCTCGATCCGGCTCACGCCCCCACCTCCACGCGCTCGAGCGCCCGCATCACCGTCGCGGGCGGGTCGAGGACCAGGGAGCGGCCGATCGCGCGGGCGAGGCCCTGCGAGCGCTCGTCGAGGTACTCGGCGGGCGACTTGCCGTCGACGCGCGCGACCATCAGGACGCCGAGCTCGGCCACCACCGCGGGCTCGTCGGCGAGGCCGGGCGCCGCCTCGGCGTAGGCGCCGTGCAGCGCCCGCGCGAGGGCGACGAGGAGCGCGCGGTGGCGCGGCAGGTGCAGCGCCTTCAGGCAGAGGTGGTTGAGGCAGAAGGCGACGTCGAAGGCCGGATCGCCCCAGTGCGCCACCTCGACGTCGAGCACGAGCATGCGGTCCGGGTAGGCGAGCAGGTTCTTGGGGGCGTAGTCGCCGAGCACGAGCGCGCGGCGCGTGGCGAGCAGGCGCTCGACCTCCGCCTCGATCGCGGGCGCGAGATCGGGATGGCGCGCCGCCGTGAAGCGGTGGTACGGGTCGATGCGGCCCTCGATCAGCGTGGCCTGGTCGGCGAACGCGGCGGCGACGGCCGGATCCGCGGCCGAGGCGGCGTGGATGCGGCCCAGGAGGTCGCCCGCCCGGTAGGCGTCGCGCATGTCGATCTCGCCGGCCAGCAGCCGCTCCTTCCACGGCGCGCCGCCTTCGGGTGCGCACTCCATCGCGAACACGTGCTGCTCGTCGTCGGCGAAGACGACCGCCGGCGCGTGGCCCGGGCCGAGCAGGCGGCCGATCGCGGTCAGCGCCCGGTGCTCCACCGCGCTGCGGCCGACGTCGTACGCCCACACCTCCTCGACCCGCAGGAACGGCAGCGCCTGCTTGACGACGATCCCGTCGCCCCCGCCGGGCCAGCGCACCCGCCAGACGTCGTTCGAGATGCCGCCGCCGAGGGCCTCGACCTCGAGGTCCGCCTCAGCGGGCACGGCCCCGCGCTCCGCGAGGTACGCGGGCAGGCTGAGCGGGGTGAGGGCCTCCACCGACGGAGTATCCCCGATTCCGCGTACCCTGTGCCCGTGAGCGGCGCTCCGGCCATCGAGGTGCGCGGCGCGGTGCGCCGCTACGGGCCCGTCGTCGCCCTCGACGGCGTCGACCTCGCCGTGGACGCCCCGGCCACCGGGCTCCTGGGCCGCAACG
This sequence comes from Actinomycetota bacterium, assembly GCA_041182985.1. GTDB lineage: Bacteria > Actinomycetota > Thermoleophilia > Gaiellales > F1-60-MAGs149 > F1-60-MAGs149. The sequence continues at coordinate 319 of JBEGMS010000201.1, read as the reverse complement.
GCGCCGGCAAGTCGACGCTGATGAAGGCGATCCTCGGCCTCGTGCGCCTCGACCAGGGCAGCGTGCAGGTGCTCGGGGCGGACACCGCGCGCGAGGGCGACCGCGTGCGCCGCCGCATCGGCTACGCCCCCGAGCACGAGTGCCTGCCGCCCGAGCTGACCGCCGCCGACCTCGTCCGCCACCTCGCCGAGCTGCGCGGCCTGTCGCGCGCCGACGCCATCCGCCGCGCCTCCGAGGTGCTGTTCGCGGTCGGCCTCGAGGAGGAGCGCTCCCGCGTGATCGGCTCCTTCTCGCTCGGCATGCGCCAGCGCGTGAAGCT
>JBEGMS010000200.1:0-3158 GCA_041182985.1 Actinomycetota bacterium | reverse complement strand
TCCAGGACCTCGTGCTGGCCGCGCTCAACGACGCCAAGGCCAACGCCGAGCGCATGCAGCAGGAGCGGCTCGGCCCGCTCACCCAGGGGCTGTCCCTGCCGGGGTTCTAGGGCGCGGTGCTGCCGCCGTCCGCCGAGGCGCTCGTCCGCGAGCTGACGCGGCTGCCCGGCGTGGGCCGGCGCTCCGCGCAGCGGCTCGCCGTGCACCTCCTGCGCGTGCCGGAGGCGGAGGCCCTGTCCCTCGCCGAGGCCGTGCGCGCGGCGCGCGAGCGGATCCGCCCCTGCCCGGAGTGCTTCGGCTTCGCCGAGGACGGCCTCTGCCCGATCTGCGCCGACACCCGTCGTGACGAGTCGCTCCTGTGCGTCGTCGAGGCGCCGCAGGACGTCGATCCGATCGAGCGCTCCGGCGCCTTCCGGGGCCGCTACCACGTGCTCGGCGGCGCGCTCTCGCCGCTCGACGGCGTCGATCCCGAGGACCTCACGATCGACCGCCTCGTCGAGCGGGTCCGCGCCGGCGGGGTGCGCGAGGTGATCATCGCGACCAACCCGACGATGACGGGCGAGGCCACCGCCTCCTACATCGCGGGGCTGATCGGCGCCGACACCCGCGTCACGCGGCTGGCCAGCGGCCTGCCGGTGGGCGGCGACCTCGAGTTCGCGGACGAGGTCACCCTCGGTCGGGCCCTCGAGGGGCGCCGCGCGATCGACGCCTGAACCTCGCCGGGAACCGCCCGGGCTCTGCAACCATGCGGGTCCGATGAGCGCCCAGCCCGAACAGGACTTCGACACCGTCGTGATGAAGTTCGGCGGCTCGTCCGTCGCCGACGCCGACAAGATCAAGAACGTCGCGCGCCGCATGGTCGCCATGCGCGAGCGCGGCAAGCGCGTGGTCGGCACGGTCTCCGCGATGGGCAAGACCACGGACGGCCTGATCGAGCTGGCCAACCAGGTCTCCGGCGACCCCGTCGGCCGCGAGATGGACATGCTCCTGTCCACCGGCGAGCGCATCTCCTGCGCGCTGGTGGCGATGGCGATCCACGACCTCGGCTACGAAGCCGTCTCGCTGACCGGCTCGCAGGCCGGCATCGAGACCGACGCCGCGCACACCAAGGCCAAGATCACGAAGATCCGCGCCGACCGCGTGGTCGAGGCGCTCGACCAGGGCAAGATCGTGCTCGTCGCCGGCTTCCAGGGCGTCTCGCCCGAGACCAAGGACGTCACCACCCTCGGCCGCGGCGGCTCCGACGCCACCGCGGTCGCCCTGGCCGCCGCCCTCGGCGCGGCCTGCGAGATCTACTCGGACGTCGCCGGCGTCTACAGCGCCGACCCGCGCATCGTCCCCGACGCCCGCAAGCAGCCGCGCATCTCCTACGACGAGATGCTCGAGATGTCGGCCTCGGGCGCGAAGGTGCTGATGCTGCGCTCGGTGGAGCTGGCCCGCAACCACGGCGTGCGCGTGCACGCCCGCTCGACCTTCTCGGACGAGGAGGGGACCTGGATAGGAGAGGAAGGCATGGAAGACGCGATCATCTCCGGCGTGACGCACAACGAGAAGGAGGTCGTGTTCACGCTGACCGGGATCCCCGACCGGCCCGGCGCCGCGGCCACCGTCTTCGACGCCGTCGCCCGCCACCACGTCAACGTGGACACCATCCTCCAGAACGTCGTCCACGGCGTGGCCGAGCTCTCGTTCTCCGTCCCCACGGAGGACGTGTCCTCCGCCCGCAACGCGATCGAGGACGCCAAGGGCGAGCTCGGCGACATGACCGTCGAGGAGGATCACAACCTCGGCAAGGTCAGCCTGATCGGCGCCGGCATGCGCTCCCACCCGGGCGTCGCCGCGAAGATGTTCCGCACCCTCGCGGACCTCGACATCAACCTGCGCATGATCGCCACCTCCCCGATCAAGGTCTCCTGCATGATCCAGAAGGACGAGATCCCGAAGGCCGTGCAGGCGCTGCACGCCGCCTTCGACCTCGAGCAGGAGCCGGTCGAGGAGGAGGCCGTGCGTGGCTAGGGTCGCCATCCTCGGCGCCACGGGCGCCGTCGGCCGCACGATGCTGCAGGTGCTCGCCGAGCGCGACCTGCCGATCGACGAGCTGGTCCTGCTCGCCTCCGAGCGCAGCGCCGGGACCGAGGTGCCGTTCAAGGGCGAGACGCTGACGGTGCAGGCGGTCACCGCCGAGGCCTTCGACGGCGTCGACGTGGCGATCTTCTCCGCCGGTGCGACGCGCTCCCGCGAGTGGGCGCCGATCGCGATCGAGCGCGGCGCCGTCGTCGTCGACAACTCGTCGGCGTTCCGGATGCAGGACGACGTCCCCCTCGTCGTCGCCGACGTGAACCCGCAGGCGATCGCGGGGCACCGGGGCCTGATCGCCAACCCCAACTGCTCGACGATGCAGCTGATGCCGGTCGTGCGGCCCGTCCGCGACGCCGCCGGCCTCGAGCGCCTGACGGTGGCCACCTACCAGGCCGTCTCGGGCACCGGGCAGGCCGCGATCGACGCGCTGATGGAGGAGTCGCGCGAGGCCCTCGCCGGCGACCCCGACCCGGCGCCGCGCCAGTACCCCAAGCCGATCGCGTTCGACGTCCTCCCCGTCGCGGGCTCGTTCTCGGGCGACGAGGGCTACACCGACGAGGAGCTCAAGCTCGTCAACGAGTCGCGCAAGATCCTCGACCTCCCCGACCTGCGCGTGTCTGCCACCTGCACGCGCGTGCCCGTCGTCAACGGCCACGCCGAGGCCGTCTGGATCGAGACCGCGGAGCCCCTCTCCCCAGAGGCCTTCCGGGCGCTGCTCGAGGCCGAGCCCGGCGTCACCGTCGTCGACGACCCGGCCCAGATGACCTATCCGACGGCGCGCCAGGCCTCGGGCCGCGAGGGGGTGCTCGTCGGCCGCATCCGCCGGGACCTCGGCGCCCCCAACGGCCTCGCCTGCTGGGTCGTGGCCGACAACCTGCGCAAGGGCGCGGCCTCGAACGCCGTCGACATCGCCGCGATCCTGCTCGCGGGCTAGCCGCTAGCGGGCGGGCACGCGGCTGCGGCGACGCTCGCGCAGGTAGACGCGCGCCCGCTCGACGACGCCCTCCGCGGTGACCGGCACGGTCACGAGCCCGCGCAGGTCGAGGCGCAGGAGCGCCACCTCGCCGTCCTCGCGCACG
>JBEGMS010000199.1:0-4063 GCA_041182985.1 Actinomycetota bacterium | reverse complement strand
CTACTCCACCGCCGTCTCGATCCGCAACCTCGCGCCGCGCGCGCCGCAGGCCCCGATCGTCCTCGCCCTCGGGCTCCTCGTCACCATCGGGGCGCTGACGATCGGCCTCGACCGCTTCTTCGACTTCCTCTTCCTGCTCGGGTCCGTGTTCGTACCCCTATTCGGGGCCGTCTACGCCGACCGGCTGCGCCCCGCCGACCCGCGCGCGACCCTCGTCGCCTGGCTGGCGGGCTTCCTCGCCTACCAGTGGCTCGCGCCGACGCGCCTCTTCGGCATCGCGGACCACCTCGAGCCGCTCCTCGGCGGCACGATCGGGGCGACGCTCCCGGCCTTCCTCCTGGCCGTCGTCATCCGGCTGGCCTGGCCCGCGCGGCGCGCAGGCGCCTAGCGCGTGCCCCAGAGGCGGTCGCCCGCGTCGCCGAGCCCGGGCACGATGTAGCCGTGCTCGTTGAGGCACTCGTCGAGGGCCGCCACGTGCACCTCGACGTCCGGGTGGTCGGCGGCCATCCGCTCGACGCCCTCGGGCGCCGCGATGATCGAGAGCAGCTTGACCGTGCGCGCGCCGCGCTCCTTGCAGACCGTCGCCGCGAAGGAGGCCGAGCCGCCCGTCGCCAGCATCGGGTCGAGGATCAGCATCGTGCGCTCGCCGAGGTCCTTCGGCAGCTTCTCGTAGTAGGAGACCGGCTGCAGCGTCTCCTCGTCGCGGTACACGCCGAGAAAGCCCACGCGGGCGACGGGGATCATCGCGAGGACGCCGTCGAGCATCCCGACGCCGGCGCGCAGGATCGGCACCACCCCCACCTTCTTGCCCGTCACCTTGCGCCCCACCGTCGCCTTGATCGGCGTCGTCACCTCGACGTCCTCGAGCTGCAGGTCGCGCGTGGCCTCGTAGGCGAGGACGCCGGCGATCTCGCTCGACAGCGCCCGGAAGTCCCGCGTGGAGGTCTCGACGTCGCGCAGGAGGGCGATCTTGTGCTGGACCAGCGGGTGCTCGCTGACGTGCAGGCTCGGGTGCATGGCGCCATGCTAGCCAGCGCCCCGACGGAGCGTCAGAAGCGCCGGTCGGGCCGCATCGGCTCGACCCAGGCGGGGCGCGCCCCGTCGACCACCATCTCCGCGAGCAGCTCGCCCGTGGACGGCGCCAGCGTGACCCCGAGCATGCCGTGCCCCGTGGCGAGGAACAGCCCCTCGCGACCCGGCACGGGCCCGAGCAGGGGCAGGGAGTCCGGCGTCGCCGGCCGCCAGCCCGCCCAGCCCTCGACCGACGCCTCGGTGTCGGCCGGGTGCCAGTCGCGCAGGTACGAGCAGGCCTGCTCGACCACGTGGTCGAGGCGGCGGCGGTCGACCATCAGGTCGCGGCCCGGCAGCTGGAAGACGCCGGCGATGCGCACGCCCTCGTCGAAGCCGGAGACCCCGATCTTGGCCTCCGTCATGTAGAGCGCCTGCGATGGCCGCGTGCCCTCGCCCCGCAGCGTGATCGAGTAGCCCTTGGCGGGCACGATCGGCACGTCGATGCCGAGCGGGCGCAGGAGCGCCGGGCTCTGCGCGCCCGTCGCGACGATCACGCGGTCGGCCTCGACCGGACCCTCGTCCGTGTCGACGCGCCAGCGGCCGCCCCCGATCGGTGCGAGGCCCGCGACCGAGACGCCCTCGCGGACGTCATGGCCGAGCTCGACGAGCCGGTCGGCGAGGCCGCGCATCAGGCTCTGCGGCTGCACGTAGCGGTCGACCGTCGTGCGGATCACGTAGCCGATCTCGTCGGACAGCGCCGGCTCGATCTCCCGCGCCTCGTCGAGCGTGAGCTCCTCGATGCCGCCCTCGAAGCCGATCTTCTGGAGGTCCTCGAAGACGGGCGCGAACCAGCTGATGCCCTTCTCCGTCTTGCCGAGCACGAGGATCCCGCCGCCGTGCATCTCGAACGGCACGCCATCGTCGGCGTAGGCGTCGAGCACCTCGAACGTGCGGCGGTTGAGGTTGTGAAGCGCCTCGACGCCATGCAGGAAGCGCTCGCGCGAGGCGGCGGCCCGGAACGACCACAGCCAGCGCAGCCAGCGCGTGTCCAGCTCGGGCCGGATCACGAGGGCGCCGTTCGGATCGAGGGCGCTCTTGAGCCCCATCGCCAGCGTGCCGGGCGACGCGAGCGGCGTCGAGATGGTCGGCGAGACCCAGCCGGTGTTGCCCTTGGAGGCGCCCTCGCCGATCACCGCGCGCTCGAGCACCACCACCTCGGCGCCCTTGCGGGCGAGCGACCAGCCGCAGGACAGCCCCACGACGCCGCCGCCGATGATCGCCACGCGCATGACGGCACCCTAGCCCGTCGGGGCCGCGACCGGAAGCACGCCGGGCGCGTCGGCCAGGAGCCACCCGCGCGCCTCGACGAGACAGGCCCGGTAGGCGGTCGCGGCCTGCACGGGGTCGAGGCCCCCGGGTCGCTGCCCGACGGCGTTGGCGTGCGCGAGCTCGTAGGCGGCCGCCTCGTACTGGTGCAGCATCCGCCGCGCCTCGCGGCCCGTGCGGCGGGCCCGGCGCCGCAGCTGCGCGCGCGTGCGCCCGCGTGCGGTCAGGAGCGCCACCTCCGCCGCCGACAGCGTGCCCGCCGCCTCCTCCGGCGCGAGGCCGCGGATGAGGATGCGGCGCTCGCGGCGCGAGCCGCCGAGGACGAGCGCGATGCCGATCACGGCCAAGGGCAGGTAGCCGGCGAGGTAGACGGCGATCGTGGCGCCGGTCATCGCGGAGAGGTTCCAGAGGGCGTGCAGGACGATGGCGACGGCGAGCCCGATCAGGAAGCCGAACGCGATCCCGCCGCGGCCCCAGCCCCGCCCCACCGCGACGCCGAGCCCGATGCCCGTCATCGCCGTGAAGATCGGGTGGCAGAGCGGCGTCATCACGCCGCGCAGGGCGAAGAGGATCGTGATCCCGCCCCAGCCCTCCGTGATGAAGGCCTCGGCGTAGTAGAGGACGTTCTCGACCATCGCGAAGCCGAGCGCGACCCAGACCGCGTAGACGATGCCGTCGTGGACGCCGTCGAGGAACCCGGGCCGGCGGCGGATCACGAACAGGAGGGCGAGCGCCTTGGCGCTCTCCTCCACGACCGGCGCCGAGATCACCGTGGAGGCGAACTCCCCCAGCGTCAGGCCGACCGCCGTGTTGATGATCAGCGCGACGAACGTGGCGGCGCCCGCGCCCCACAGGAAGGTGCGCACGAGGATGCGCGTGGGCTCGGGCTCGAAGCGGTCGAGGCGGAACATGATCGCCGCGACCAGCGGCAGGGGCAGGAACGCGAGCACGAGCGCCGCGCCGGTGCCGACGCCGGCCTCGAGCCCGGTCGAGCCGAGGACGAGCACCAGCAGCAGGATCGGCAGGATCAGCCCCTCGGTCCGCAGCGTGCGCAGCGCGCCCTTCTGCCGGCGCACCGCCAGCGCGATGTCGGCGGGCATCTCCGCCAGGGGTGCCCCGCCCGTGCTCATCAGCCGATGTCCACGACGAGCCGGCCCTGGACCTGGCCCTTGAGGATCGCCTTCGCCTGCGCGGGCACCTCCTCGAGCGAGCAGCCCGACGTCATGTCGTCGAGCAGCGCGAGGTCGAGCTCGGCGGCGACCCGCCGCCAGGCCTCGACGCGGTGCTCGTACGGCAGGGTCACGGAGTCGATGCCGAGCAGGTTCACGCCGCGCAGGAGGAACGGCATGATGTGCCCCTCGAAGGTGGCGCCGCCGGCGAGGCCGCAGGCGGCCACCGAGCCGCCCTTCCCGATCTGGCGCAGGACGCGCGAGAGCGTCGGACCGGCGACCGCGTCGATGCAGCCCGCCCAGCGCTCGGTCTCGAGCGGCGCCGACGACTCCTCGGTCAGCTCGGCGCGCTCGATGATCTCGGAGGCACCGAGCTTGCGCAGGTAGTCGCCGAGCTCAGGGCGACCCGTCGAGGCCGCGACGCTGTAGCCGTTCTTGGCCAGCAGCGCGATCGCGACCGACCCGACGCCGCCGGCGCCGCCCGTGACGAGGACAGGGCGCTCGCCGCCCGGCTTGAGGCCGTGCGCCTCGAGCGCCATCAGCGCGAACATCGAGGT
>JBEGMS010000198.1:0-5308 GCA_041182985.1 Actinomycetota bacterium | reverse complement strand
GTGCAGGAGGAGCGTGCGGTCCTGTCGCCCCGCGGGCGCGAGCCGGCCCCGCCGGTGCCCGTGGTGGCGCTGGCGGACGTCGACGCCGACGAGGCCGAGCGGATCCCGACCGGGATCGGCGAGCTCGACCGCGTGCTGGGCGGCGGCATCGTGCCGGGATCGCTGGTCCTGCTCGGCGGCGAGCCGGGCGTCGGCAAGTCGACGCTCCTGACGATGGCGCTCGCCGCGATCGCCGAGACGCGCGACGCCCTGCTCGTGACCGGCGAGGAGTCGGCCGCGCAGGTGCGCCTGCGCGCCGAGCGGATCGGCGGCGCGGGGCGGATCCGCGTCGTCCCGGAGACCGACCTCGACGCGGTCTGCGCGACGATCGCGCAGGAGCGGCCCGCCGTCTGCGTCGTCGACTCCGTCCAGACCCTGTGGACCTCCGACCTCGGCTCCGCGCCCGGCTCGGTCGCGCAGGTGCGCGAGGCCGCGGGCGGCCTCCTGCGCGTGGCCAAGGAGCACGGGGTGGCCGTGATCCTGGTCGGGCACGTGACCAAGGACGGCGCCGTGGCCGGGCCGAAGGTGCTCGAGCACCTCGTGGACTGCGTCCTGCTCTTCGAGGGCGAGCGGGGCGGGGAGCTGCGCGTCCTGCGCGCGGCCAAGAACCGCTTCGGCGCGACCTCCGAGCTCGGCGTCTTCTCGATGACGGGCCGCGGCCTCGAGCCCGTCGAGGACCCCTCGGCCCGGCTCGGCCGCGACGAGCTCGGCGCCACCGGGAGCGTCGTGGCCTGCACGCTCGAGGGCTCGCGGCCGCTGCTCCTCGAGGTGCAGGCGCTCGTCTCGCCGTCGGAGCTGCCCCAGCCGCGGCGGCTCGCCAACGGCATCGACCGCAACCGCCTCGCCATGCTGCTGGCGGTGCTCTCGCGCCACGCGGGGCTCGCGCTCGGCTCGGCCGACGTGTTCGCCAACGTGGTCGGCGGCGTCCGCGTCGACGACCCGGCCGTCGACCTCGCGGTGGCCCTCGCCGTCACCTCGGCGGCGCGCGGCACGCCGACGGGGCCGGTGGTGGCGATCGGCGAGATCGGCCTGACCGGCCGGCTGCGCCCGGTCGCGCAGGTCGAGCGGCGCCTGCAGGAGGCCGCCCGGCTCGGGATCGGGCAGGCGATCGTGCCCCCGGGCGCCCCGGCGGTGCCGGGGATCGTGGCGCGCAGCGCGGGATCCGTCGGCGAGGCGCTGGCCCTCGCGCTCGGCGCCGACGCCGTCGCCTAGCCGCGTCAGCCCGCGCGGGCCGCGATCCGCACGGCGAGCCGGCCCATCCCGGCCGCGTCGCAGGCCTCGGCGCCGGCCTCCCAGTCGGGCTCGCGGCTCGCGGGCCGCTCGACGGGCAGGTCGCGGCGCATCACGGCGATCCGCCGGTACAGCCGCAGGTCGTCGGCGGCGTCGGCGACGGCGCGGCCCCGCGCCGGCGTGAGCTCGTCGGCGTGGGCGATGACGCCCTCGAGGTCGCCGTAGCGGGCGAGCAGCTCGGCGGCGGTCTTGGCGCCGATGCCCTTCGCGCCGGGGATGTTGTCGGAGGGGTCGCCGCGCAGGGCGATCAGGTCGGGGACCTGGTCGGGCCGCACGCCGTAGCGCTCCTCGACGCCCGCCGGGTCGACGTGCTCGACCTCGCTGACGCCGGAGACGGGCCGCACGATCGTGGTGCGGGCCGATGCCAGCTGGTAGGCGTCGCGGTCGTGGGTCAGGACGAGCGCCGTGCCGCGCGCCGCCTCCTCGAGCGTCGCGAGCGTCGCGCAGACGTCGTCGGCCTCCCACGGCGGCACCGCGATCGCCGGGAAGCCGAAGGCGCGGACCAGGGCGGGGAGGGCGTCGAGCTGCTCGATCAGGGCCGCGTCGGGCTCCTCGTCGCGCTGCGCCTGGTAGGCCGGCACCAGCGCGTGGCGCTCGGAGCGCTCGCGGCTGTCCACGGCGACGGCGAGGGCGCGCGGGCCGAAGGCGTCCCAGGCGCCGACCAGCATCTGGATCGTGCCCTGCAGGAGGCCCACCGGCCGGCCGTCGCGCCCCGTCACGTGCCCGAGGGCGAACCAGGCGCGATGGGCGAGCGCGTCGCCGTCGACGATCAGCAGGGGCTTGGCCTTCGCCACGCGGCTACCATACCCGTCCGACCATGCTCGACCCACGCCGCAACCCCCGTCTGATCGAGGCGCTGACCCTGCTCGCGCCGGGCACCGAGCTGCGGCTCGGCATCGACGACATCATCCGCGGCCACCTCGGCGCGCTGATCGTGATCGCGGAGTCCGAGGAGATCGCGCCGCTCTGCTCGGGCGGGCTCGAGCTCGACATCCCGTTCTCGGCGGCGATGCTCTACGAGGTCGCGAAGATGGACGGCGCGATCATGGTCGAGCGCGACCTCTCGCGGATCCTGCGCGCCAACGTGCAGCTGATGCCCGACGCGGAGCTGCCCACGACGGAGACGGGCACGCGGCACCGCACGGCCGAGCGCGTGGCGCGCCAGACGCAGGCGATCGTCGTCGCGATCTCGCAGGAGCGGGACACCGTCAACGTCTACACCGGCGGCGCGCGCTACCAGCTAGACCCGATCCCGGAGCTCCTGACCAAGGCCACCCAGGGCCTCGCCACGCTGCAGGGGCACCGCGAGCAGCTCGAGCGCGGCGCCGACGCCCTCACGATCCAGGAGCTGCGCGGCGAGGTCGCGATCGACGACGTCCTCAACGTGCTGCAGCGCGCCGAGATGGCGGCGCGCATGATCGACGAGATCACCCGCAACGTCGCCGAGCTCGGCCTCGACGGGCGGCTCGTGGCCATGCAGCTCGCCGAGCTGTCCGAGGGCGTGGTGGAGGAGCGGCTCGCGATCATCCGCGACTACCGCTCGGACGATGCGACCGGCGGTCCCGAGGAGGTCCTCGACCGGCTCGCGGCGCTGCGCTACCGCGAGCTGATCGACGTCGCCTGCGTGCGCCGGGCGATGGGCTTCGCGGACGGCGCGGAGGCGGATCCCCGTCCCCGCGGCTACCGCGCCCTGGCCCGCATCCCGTACCTCACGGACGACGAGGCGGACCGGATCGTGGCGGCGTTCCCGACCTACGCGGGGCTGATGCGCGCGACGCTGCGCGAGCTGCAGGAGGTCGAGGGCCTGTCGTCGGCCCGCGCCGGCGAGGTGCAGCAGGGCCTGCGCCGCCTGCAGGACCGCCACCTGCGCGGCTGACGCAAACCTGCCCCGTTCGATGCCGAGACCGGTTATCCTTCCGGTCCACGCACGGGAGGAGCGCCGAGTGTTCAAGGTCGGAGACCGGATCGTCTATCCCCAGCACGGAGCTGGCGTCATCGACGGGATCGAGAAGCGCACGGTGCTGGGCGAGGAGGTCGAGTACCTGACGATCAGGATCCTGTCCGACGACCTCGTCGTGCGCATCCCCGTCAACCGCGTCGACGAGCTCGGGCTGCGCCGCGTGATGGACCAGAAGGGCGCCAACGCGGTGCTCGCCGTCCTCGCCGAGGACGTCACGGAGGACACCGGCTCGTGGAGCCGGCGCTTCCGGATGAACAAGGACAAGATCCGCTCCGGCGACGTCAAGGAGATCGCGGAGGTCATCCGCGACCTCTCCCTGCGCGACTCGGAGCGCCCGCTCTCCTCCGGCGAGCGGCAGCTGCTGGCCCAGGCCAAGCGCATCCTCTCGTCCGAGCTCCGCTGGGTGCTCGACAAGGACGAGGACGAGACGAACGAGCACCTCGACAAGCTGCTCGCCGACCTCGCGGCGGCCCGCGCCGAGGCGCGCGCCGCCCGCTCCGCCTAGGCGCCGATGGGCGATGCGGTCGCCGTCTGGGCGGTCGTCGTCGCGGGCGGCTCCGGCGAGCGCCTGGGCGCGGACCAGCCCAAGGCGTTCGTGGCCTTCGGCGAGGAGCCGCTCGTCGCCGCGTCGGTGAGCGCGCTCGACGAGCACCCGGCGGTCGACGGGATCGTGCTGGTCGTGCCCGAGGGATGGGAGGAGCGCGCGACGTTCATGTGCGACGAGATCGGCGCCGGCAAGGTCGCCGTCGCCGTCGCGGGCGGCCCGTCCCGCTCCGACTCCGTCGCCCTCGGCGTCGCCGAGGTCCCCGACGCCGCCGCGCTGATCCTCGTGCACGACGCCGCCCGCCCCAACCTTCCCGCAGACCTCGTCGATCGCGTGCTCGCCGGCTTCGCCGACGGCGCCGACGGCGTCGTGCCGGGGCTGCCCGTGGCCGACACCGTCAAGCGGGTCGACGGGGCGGGACGGATCGTCGAGACGCTGCCGCGGGAGGAGCTGCGCGCCGTGCAGACGCCGCAGGCGTTCCGGGCCGACGTGCTGCGCCGGGCCCTCCAGGCGGACGACCGGGCCAGCGGCACCGACTGCGCGAGCCTCGTCGAGCGGCAGGGCGGAGACGTGCGCGTGGTCGAGGGCGACCCGCGCTGCCTGAAGGTCACGACCCGCGCCGACCTCGAGCGCGCCCTGGAGCTGCGGATCGATGGTTGACCACCACACCCACCTCGCCGCCGATGACGACCCCCTCGACGAGGCGGCGCTGTCGGTCGAGACGATCACCGCGCACGTCGCCGCCGCGATGGACCGCGGCCTCGACGCCGTCTGCGTGACGGAGCACGTCTACCGCTTCCGCGTGGCCAAGCCCGCCTGGGCGCACCCGTACTGGCAGGACCAGACCGAGTGGGACATCGACGCCTACTGGGAGGCGCTGGCCGAGGCCAAGGAGATCGGCTTCCCGCTCCGGATCGGCATCGAGTGCGACTGGCTCCCCGAGCACCAGGACGTCCTCGTCGACGCCCTCGCCGGCCGCCCCTGGGACGTGATCCTCGGCTCGATCCACTGGGTCGACGAGGGCGCCGTCGACTACGACCTCTACTCGGCCTTCGACGTGATCGACCCGGACGCCCTCTGGCGCGGCTACGTCGACCGCTACGCGCGGGCGGCGCTGAGCGGGCAGTTCGACGTGATGACGCACGCCGATCTGCCGAAGTCGTTCGGGCCGCTGCCGAGCCCGGCGGTGCTGGACGCGTCCTACGACGCGATCGCCGACGCGCTCGCCGAGGCCGGCTGCTGCGCGGAGATCTCCACGGCCGGGCTGCGCAAGGCCGCGCGGGAGATCTACCCGGGCCCCGATCTCCTGTCGCGCCTGTGCGCGCGCGGCGTGCCCGTGGTGCTGTCGTCGGACGCCCACGAGCCGGAGAACGTCGGCTTCGCCTTCGACCAGGCGCTGCGCGCCGCGGCCGAGGCGGGATACTCCGAGGTGATGGAGTTCTCGGGCCGTGACCGGCGGGCGGTGCCCCTTGGCT
>JBEGMS010000197.1:0-3415 GCA_041182985.1 Actinomycetota bacterium | reverse complement strand
GTCGTCGGCCGCGGTGAGCGACCGGTCAAGGAAGGCGAGCGCGGCCGCCGAGGGCTCTGGCGGTGCGTCGCGCGCGGCGAGCCCCCGCAAGGCCGCGGCGACGGCCGGCCCGAGGTCGCCGCGGGCGGCCGCGAGCCCGACGGTCACGAGCGCGCCGACCACGAGCGCCAGGGCCACGAGCTCGATCGTCGACTGTCCGCGCCGTCGTCCCATGCGGGCAGCGTCGGAGCGCGGTGGTTGCGCGGGTCGCGCGGATGCGCGTGGGGTGCGCGCCGGGGCGCGCCATCTCGTCCCCGGCTACGGCGCCCAGGTCGCGGTGGTGGACGCGTTGATCGCGGTGCGCACGATCACGCGCGCGTCGCCGCCCTTGAGGTTGATGCTGCGCAGGCTCGGTTTGCCGATCTCGGCGAACGCCATGCCCACGAGGAGGCGCGTGCCGTCCGCGGAGATCCCGTAGGGCTGGCCGCCGTCGGGGAACCGGATGGGCGTCGTCCTGCGGGAGGTGGGGTCGACGATCGCGGTCTGGATGCCCACGGGGTAGCGCTGGTTGGCGGCGTCGAGCAGCGTCGCGACCACGCGCCCGTCCGGCAGGAACCCGAACGGCAGGAGGCCGAGCGCGCAGGCGAGGTGCCAATCGGTCGCGACGCGGGTCGCGCCGGATCCGGGGTCGAGGATCGCCATCCGGTAGGACGGCTGCTTGTCGGCGAAGGTGTCGCCCGTGCAGACGAGGGTCTTCTCGACCGCGTAGGCGATGCCGTGGGTGGGATGCCAGATCGGGAACGCGCCGATGCCGACGAGCACGGTGCGCCCGGTCCCGTCCGCGCCGGTCACCTCGAGGCGCCCGGGGGCATAGTCCCCCTTCGCGTAGCGGGCCCATCCGAAGGCGACCCGCAGGCCATCGGGTGACCAGGCGACGCCCTGCACCTGGCCGCGTGACGGCGCGACGAGCGTCCTCTTGGCCTTGGTTGTGGTGTCGACGATCGTCAGCCCCCGCGCCGAGTCGACCTGCGCGCTCGGCGCACGGCCGGCCGTGATGCAGGCGATGCGGGTCGAGTCGGGCGCCCAGGCCGTGTCGACGCAGCGCACGCCGAGCGCGACGTCGGGGGTGGCCTCCTCCTCGGTCGCGGGCACGACCGTCATCATGAGCGCCGCGCCTCGGGCGGCGTTCTCGCGCAGCCACGCGACCTTGGTGCCGTCCGGCGAGATGCGCGGCAGGTAGCCGTCCATGGCCCCGATCATCAGGGCGTTCGTGCCGTCGTCGTTGGCGACGGAGATGACGCTCTGTCCCGTGTACGGCACGTTCTTCGCCGACTGGTACGCGATGCGTGCGCCGGCCGACGGCGCGAGCAGGGCGAGCAGGGCGACGGCGATCAGGAAGCTGCGGCGCATGGGAACCCCCGGTTCGACCCGCCGAGCCTAGGGATTTCGCCCGCCGTGGTCCAGCGCTAGGCGCCCGGGACGGGGCGGTCGTCGGCGAGCCGCTCGAGCTGGGTGCCGACGCGGTCGAGCGCCCAGGTCACGCGCTCGAGCTCCTTCTCCATCCGCTGGGTCCGGGCCTCGAGCCGGGCGACGTCGCCGCGGACGGCGCCGAGCCCCTCGGCGAGGAGGTCGACGACCACCTCGAGGTCCTCGACGCGGGACACGCGGTCGGCGCGCACGTCGGCGGCCAGCGCGCGGGTGCGCTGCGCGGTGTCGAGCGCGAGCGCGTGGAGCTCGGCGACGCGGGCGTCGGCCGCGCCGCCCTCGTGCGCCTCGAGGGCGCGCTGCACGGCCGCCTCGATCCGCGTCGGCAGGACAGCGCGCAGATCAGCGGCGATCTCCTTGACCTCGTCGATCTCGCTCGCCGCGTCGGGGGCCTCGGGCTCGCTCATGCCGGCTCCCCGCCCGTGCCGACCGCCGCGAACGACGGGTGGCCGTACCCCGGCAGCGGGTAGCGGCCAGGCTCGAGCCGGAACGTCCCCACGGCGTCGTCGTAGGCGACGTCGACGAGGCCGTGCTTGATGCGGTGGTCGAGCCAGGCCGACCGGAAGACCAGCTTGCGCAGCCAGTAGACCGGGTCGGCTCCGCCGGCGCGCTGCAGCTCCACGATCCGCTCGCCCGCGTCGGAGCGCGGGGCGTCGAGGCGCCCGACGATCGCCGCCTCGACGACATCGGCGCGGGTCGCGCGCGAGACCGGCCCCGCCACGAGGTCGAGGTCGAACGCGGCGCGTACCACGCGCTGCTCGAAGTCCGCCCGGCTGAAGGCGTACCGCCGGCCGAGGAACGCGAGGGCGATGTCGTCGCCGGAGCGGAAGTCCTCGTCGATCACATGCGGAGCGTAGCGGAGTGCCCGAGGCCGGTCATGGCCCGTGCGGGGCATGCGACGGTGCGTGCGCGACTCGTGCGCGACCGCCACGATCACGCGCGTCCCGATCGCCCGTGGCCGGTCGATCGTGCCGCCATGCACCGCATCGTCGAGCGTGTCGAAGGCACCGCACTGCGGACCATCGAGGGCAACGCCGCCGATGCCGTCACTCGTCGCGTCTATCCGCACTGGCGGCTCGATGCGGAGATCGGTGGATTCGCCCCCGGGTGCCTCTCCGGGCGCCGGCTGAGCGGCGGCGTCCACGTCGAGATGTCTCTCCAGCCAGAAACGGCTGTCCCCCTGCATGCTTGCGACTAGATTTTGTCCGTTCATCGCTCCGGAGGCTCCTGTGCATCGTCGTCTGCCCATCCTGCTCGCCGCGCTCATCGCGTTCGCCATCGCCGCGCCGCTCGGCGCCGCGCACCCTAACTGGGCCGGTGGCCCGGTTGTCGGCGCGATGAGTTCAGGCCTCGGCGACACCTACGCGCCGCTATCGTCGGCTGCGACGAAGGGCACGATCCTGTTCGCCTTCCAGGGGCCGCTGACGGGCGCGCAGTCCGCCAACGGGAAGGACCAGCTGCGCGGCGTCAAGCTCGCCGTGCGCGAGATCAACGCCGCGGGTGGCGTGCTCGGCATGCAGATCAGGCTGATCAGCGGCAACGACAAGGCCGATGCGGACCTCGGGGCGTCGGTGGCGGAGGCCGTCGTCGCAAAGGACCCGTACGCCGTGGTCGGCCCCTACAACTCGTCCGTCGGGCTCGAGTCGCTGCCCGTCTACGCGCAGGGCGGCGTGATCCCGATGCGGATGACCTCCCTCGACGAGACGTCGAAGTACGGCGCGACGGTGCAGCCGATGAACTCCCAGATCTCGCCCGTCGAGGTCGCGTGGATGAAGGAGAACGGAGCCGGCAAGGTCTCGATCCTGTGGGATCCGAGCGCCTACACGAAGGGCATGGCCGACCGCATGTACCGGTCCCTGACCAAGATGGGCGTCCTCGCCACGAAGATCGAGATCGATCCCGCGGCCACGGACTTCACCGCGGTCGTCCGCCAGGCCCTCACGAACAACCC
>JBEGMS010000196.1:0-7599 GCA_041182985.1 Actinomycetota bacterium | reverse complement strand
CCACCCCACCGCGCTGATCCGCCGCGATGCGCTCGAACGCGTCGGCGGCTACCGGACCGTCTTCCGTCGCGGGCGAACGGCGCTCGCCGAGGACTACGATCTCTGGCTGCGGATCGATGCGACGCAGGGTCGGATCCGGATCATCGACGACGTCCTGCTCGAGTACCGCGAGCACGCCGGCCAGGTCTCGGCGTCGACGCGCAACGACACCGCGCTCGCGACGCTCGGGGTAGCGCTGATCGCCGCGCGCGAGCGCCACGATCTCCCTCCCGCGTTCCCAATCCCCCTCGAGATCGGGGAGCTCGAGACCATGACCCGCGACCACCGGGAAGTGGCGCGACTCCTCACCGGACTTCCGCGCCGGGAGAAGCGCGAGCTGCAATTCGATCTCGACGGCCTCGTACATCGCGCGGACTCGAATCGGCACATGCCCGGCCCGTTCCCGCTCCGCGCGATCATCTCCGCGCCGGATCTCGTGGCCCGAGACAGCCTGCGGCATACCCGCGCGATGCTCGAGCGTCGACGCTCACGCGGTCGCGGTCGCCACTCCGGCTAGAAGGTCCCCCGCAGCGATCCGAGTTCCACGAGGCGCCCGAAGCCGGCGCACGACGACGCGAGCTCTGCGAACGGCCCATCCCCGACGACCTCACCGTCCTCCATGTACAGAATTCGATCGCACCGCTGCACGGTCGAGAGACGATGCGCGATCACGACGATCGTGAGCTGGCCGTGCAGATCGCGCAGCGCCTCGCCGATTTGCGCCTCCGCCTCGTTGTCGAGCGCTGAGGTCGCCTCGTCGAGGAAGAGCACGGACGGGCGACGGTAGAGCGCACGGGCGAGCCCCACGCGCTGCCGCTGACCACCCGACAGCCGCACGCCCCGTTCCCCGAGTCTCGTGTCGGGCCCATCCGGCAGCCCCTCCACGACGGATGACAGGTGGGCGAGCCGGATCGCCTCGTCAAGGCAGCCCCGATCCATCGCGCCGTCGGGACCGGCGAAGGCGATGTTTGCCGCCAGGGTGTCGTCGAAGAGGAAGATCTCCTGCGGCACGAAACCGATGCGTGAGCGCCAGACGTCGGAGCACGTCGCGAGCGGGATGCCGCCGACGAGCACCTCGCCGGAGGTCGGCTCCAGGAGACCGAGCAAGAGGTCCATCAGCGTCGTCTTGCCGGCTCCGCTCGGCCCGACCACCCCGACGGCCTCTCCCTCGGCGACGGACAGGTCGATGTCCCGAAGCGCGGGAACCGCGCGCTCGGGATAGGTGTACGACACTCGCCTAAGTGCGATGCCACCCGACTCCACGGGCATGCTGCGATCCGTAAGCAGCTCACGCGATGGATCGCGAAGCCCGAGGCGGACCAGTTCGCGCTCCGCAAGACCCACCGCCGGCTCGTTCGAGCGGATCACGTTCACGGAAAGCAGCACCGAATTCAGCGCCGGAACGAGACGCAGGCCGCCGGCGAGCAGGACGCCGAGCGAGACGAGGACATCGGCACCGGATCGCGAGACAACCAGCACGACGACGATCACCGCGAGCGCCCCCCCGAACAGCAGGGTCTCGAGGAAGACGCGCATCCCGGAGTTGGCCACGGTGATCAGCCTCGTCGCCGCCAGATACGACGCCGTCGACTGGAGATAGCGGTCCACATAGGACTTCGCGGTCCCGCGTACGGCGATCTCCTTCGCGCCGCCGACGAACTCGTAGATCGACGTGTTCATCCGCTCCAGCTCCTCCTGTACGAGCCGCCCGCGGCGCTGCACCGGATCCCGCACGACGCGCAGGTACAGCAGCCCGGCGACGAGGAGGTACGAGACCGAGCCGATCGCGAGCCAGGGATCGATCACGAGCAGCGCGACGACGACTGATGCGAACACCGCGGCGTCGGCCGCCACGGTGAGGGCCGCCGTGATGATCATCATGACCGACTGCGTCGACCCCGACACCGTCCGCATCAGGCTGCCCGTGCCGATCTGCTGCTGGACACTCCACGGAACGGCTGCGTACGCGCGCAGGATCCGCCCCGCGATCAGGGTCTGCCCGTGATTCAACACGCTCGTCTGCCAAGCCAGGAGCATCAGCGAGGAGAAGCCCTTGATGAGGAAGAGTCCGGTCGCGACGAGCGCCAACAGGAGCGCGGTGCGGATCGGGTCGGGCGCACCGGCGAGCGCATCGGCCAGCGGGCCGGGAAGAGCCTCTGCCTGCAGGGATCCCGTCCCGAGGAACGACAGGAACGGGACGAGCAGCAGAATCGCAAGCAGGTCGAGCCCTGATGCAAACACGTTCAGGCCGGCGATGGCGGCAAGGCGGCGGTTCGTCCCCCGGTCGATGATGCGCAGGGCGCGGCGGACGACGCGTAGGAGATGCACGCGATCAGCCTACCCCCGGCGCCGCACTACGCCCGGTGCTCCTATCGAGGACGTGCCAGTGCGGAGGCAGAAGGTCACGGGTATCGAGATGCGGCGCCGTAAACCATGGAGACGGAGCGATCACCGGGCGCCCGGGCGCGTCTCCGAGCCACGCCGCCCACCAGGAGAACGAGGAATTCGCGATCGCCAGGCCCCGAGCGCGACTCATGAGGAGCAGCGTCTCGAACGGGTCCGGCAGATCTGCCGGACGGACGATCCGCAGCTGCGCGCCGAGCTCCGCCGACGGGGCCCAGGTCGGGTCGTCGGTGAACAGGAGGCAGCGCTCAGCGACGCCGACCAGCCTGCGGTGGGCCTCGACCAGGTAGCCCTCCGACACCAGGCCGTGGAAGCGCTCCAGACCGACGTAGTCGCCGCGACGCGCGTGCACTGCGATGAACGGCTCGCTTCCGATCTCGGACTGCAGCCGCCGGAAGGCCGGGGACCGCGGCTCGATCGCGCCGATCGCCATCCTTACCTCGGCGGCCACGCTCTCGACGTAGCGCCATGACTGGAAGTAACCGACCAGCTCCACCGGAGGCCGCGCGGCGAGGACCCGCTCATCGAACCGAAACCCACGCTCTCGCACCACGCCCGGAATACTGCGCGGGAAATACCCCACCATCCGGTGCCACGAGGAAGCCGCACGCCCACGACGGTGCTGAACACGAGCGCCGACCGATCGCGCGAGGAGATCGAGCTCGAAGCGGCGGTCACGCTCATCCCCCACGATGAGGCGAAGCCCGCAGTTCGCACGGCGGCTAACCGCCAGGCCGACGGCGAACTGGAAGAGCTGGTTGCCCAAGCCGCCCATCATGTGCACCGCAACGTTGTTTCGGTTGGTCTTGCGCACGCTCTCCTCGGAGAGGCTACTGCAGCGGCCGTCGATACCGAACGCGCATCGCGTGACGCGGCGGGTATGGTCCGCAGCACATGGATCGCCCGATAACGCTCGTCACCGGCGGGAGCGGATTTCTCGGAAGCGCGCTCGTCGGTAGACTCCGTGCCGCCGGCGACGAGGTCGTCGCGCCCCGGCGCGCGGAATGCGACCTCACCGATCCGCGCGCGACCGCAGCGCTCTTCGCTGAGGTAGCGCCCGTGACGGTCTACCACCTCGCCGCTGAGGTCGGCGGAATCGGTGCGAACCGCGCAAACCCGGGCCGCTTCTGGTACGCGAACCTGCAGATGGGCCTGAACGTCCTCGAGCAGTCGCGCATCCACGGGGTCGAGCGCCTCGTCGTGGTCGGTACGATCTGCTCGTACCCGAAGCACACCCCGGTGCCGTTCCGGGAGGACGACCTCTGGAACGGCTACCCGGAGGAGACGAACGCCCCGTACGGCGTGGCGAAGAAGGCGCTGCTCGTTGGCGCAGAGGCGTACCGGGCCCAGTACGGACTCGGCGCGATCACGGTGTTGCCCGTCAACCTCTACGGGCCGGGGGACGACTTCGACCTCGCCACGTCGCATGTCATCCCCGCCTTGATCCGGCGCATGCTCGAGGCCCGAGACCGCGGAGACGGCGCCGTCCAGCTTTGGGGCGACGGCTCGCCAACGCGCGAGTTCCTCTACGTCGACGACGCAGCACGGGGCATCCACCTCGCCGGGCGCCACGGCGACGGTCCGGAGCCCATCAACCTCGGCACGGGACGGGAGGTGACGATCCGCGATCTCGCCGGCATGATCGCCGCCGCGACCGGATTCGAGGGCGAGATCAAGTGGGACCCGTCGATGCCGAACGGCCAGCCCCGCCGCTGCCTTGACGTCACCAGGGCCCGGGAGCGGCTCGGCTTCGAGGCCGCGGTACCGCTCGAGGAGGGGCTGCAAGCGACCGTGGACTGGTACCGGGCGAACCGCTAAGAGGCACGCCGGGCGCCTCGCCGGAGTTTGATGTACAACGCGGCCCGGTGCATCGGCGGCGGCAGCGCGTAGCGCGCCCCGAGGAACAGCGGATACGCGATGCGCTGCCACATCGGCGGCCGCACCGCCTGCAGGCTCTCTCGCCGTCGGGCGAACAGCGCCGCGTGCTCGACGCGCATCTGCCGATAGATCTCACGGTGGCAGGCGTTCTGCTTCTCTTGCCTTCTGCCAGCCTGAAGACGCCGCCGATACGTGATGCAGCCCGCATGCACGCCGCTCACGCCGTGATCTGCGAAGCGCATGTAGAGGTTCCAGTCCTCGTACCGCCATCCGGGGACGAGTCCCCCGATGGCCTCCAGCACGCTACGTCGGACGCAGACGGACGGCGACCAGAAGTTCCCGTACAGCACCGTCCAGGGATCGAACGGGGGGGCTCGCCAGACGCCCTCCTGCAACCCGAAGAACGCGAAATCACCGTATGCGAAGCCCGCCTCGGGATGCGACTCGAGGGCGTCGGCCAGCACTCTGAGCGCGCCGGGCTCGAGCAGGTCGTCCGCATCCAGACGGAAGACGAGCGGAGCGGTCGACTCGTCGATGCCGCGCTGGAGGGCGGCCGCAGGGCCCCGGTTGCCCTGGTGCACGACCTTCCACCCCGCGGCAGCGCACTCGTCCAGCGCGACAAGCGTCTCGGTGTCATCGGAGCCGTCATTGACGATCACCCGCTCGATGGGCTCGGCTTCCCGTATCGAGGCGACCGCCTCTCTGAGCAGCGCGCCATCCCGGAAGCACGGGATCACGATCGCCACTCTGGGCGTCGGCAGCGCCATGCGCTCTACCCCGGAAACTGCCCGAGGAACCGCAGGTCGTTGTCGAACAGCAGGCGGATGTCCGGGATCCCGTGGCGGAGCATGGCGACGCGCTCGATTCCGACGCCGAAGGCGAAGCCGCCCCACTGCTCTGGGTCGATGCCGACGTTGACGAGCACGTTGGGGTCGACCATGCCGGCGCCGAGGATCTCCATCCAGCCCTCGCCCCACGACACGTCCACCTCGACGCTCGGCTCCGTGAAGGGGAAGAAGCCCGAGCGCATGCGGATCTCGCGGTCCTCGCCGAACAGCCGGCGCGCCATGTGCTCCAGCGTGCCCTTCAGGTGCGCGAGCGTGACGCCCTTGTCGATCAGGAGCCCCTCCACCTGGTGGAAGATCGGCGAGTGCGTGGCGTCCTGGGTGTCGCGTCGGTAGACGCGCCCCGGGCAGATGATCGCGATCGGCGGCTCCTGCTCCTGCATGACGCGCACCTGAACGGGCGAGGTGTGCGTGCGCAGAAGGACGCCGTCGGCGACCCAGAGGGTGTCGGAGTCGGCCTTGGCCGGGTGGTCGTCGGGGATGTTGAGGGCGGTGAAGTTGTTGAACTCCGTCTCGACCTCGGGCCCCTCGGCGACCGCGTAGCCCATGTCCAGGAAGATCTGCTCGATCTCGCGCCGGGTCTGCGTGAGGACGTGCAGGCCGCCGTGCGCCTGCGGGCGCCCGGGTAGGGTGACGTCGATGCGGTCGTGGGCGAGCGTGTCGGCGAGGGCCGCCCGCTCGAGCTCCGCCTGGCGCTCGGCCAGGCGCCGCTCGATCTCCTGCCGGGCCTCGTTGAGGCGCTTGCCGGC
Organism: Actinomycetota bacterium; assembly: GCA_041182985.1. Taxonomy (GTDB): domain Bacteria; phylum Actinomycetota; class Thermoleophilia; order Gaiellales; family F1-60-MAGs149; genus F1-60-MAGs149. The sequence goes on along the minus strand of JBEGMS010000196.1, from coordinate 1,685 downwards.
CGCCCCGCGCTCCTCCGGGGGCAGCGAGCCGACGTCGCGCAGGGCGAGCGGAAGGGGCGCGCTGCGCCCGACGGTGGCGATCCGCACCTCCTCGAGTGCCGGGAGATCACCGGCGGCATCGACCTGCGCGAGCGCGTCGGCGAGAAGGGCGTCGGGATCCAGCATCGGCCGGAGTGTATCGGGGCGGCGGGCCGCGGCGGGCCGGCGTCGGGTCAGGCGCGGGCCGCGAGGCGGTCGAGGATCGCACCGGCGATCCGTGTCTTCGGCGCTCGCTCGATCCGCATCTCGTCGTCGGACCCGACGAGGACGACGGCGTTCTCGTCCGCATCGAAGCCCTGCCCGGACCTGGAGACGTCGTTGAGCACGATCAGGTCGACGCCCTTGCGCTCCAGCTTGCCGCGCGCCCGCTCGACGTCCTCCGAGTCCTCCGCCGCGAAGCCCACGATCGTCTGCCCGGGCCGTCGCGTGGCCGCGAGGCCGGCCAGCACGTCGTCCGTCGGCTCGAGGCGCAGATCCCACGCGTCGGTGCGGGCGCGCTTCGTCGTCTGCGCCTCCGCCGGCCGGAAGTCCGCCACGGCCGCCGCCATCAGGATGATGTCCGCCGCGGGCGCCTCAGCCGAGCAGGCCGCGGCGAGATCGGCCGCCGTCGGTGCCTCGATCTGCCGACCGCCGAAGGGCCGCACCTGCGCGTTCGACAGGATGGTCGTCACCTCGGCGCCACGGGCCAGCGCCTCGTTGGCCAGGGCGACGCCCATCTTGCCGCTCGAGCGGTTGCCGAGGAAGCGCACGCTGTCGAGCGGCTCACGGGTGCCGCCGGCGGTGACCAGCACCCGCTTGCCGGCGAGGCTGCCGCCGCCGAGCAGCATCCGGATCGCCTGGGCGATCTCGTCGGGCTGGGCCAACCGTCCGGGGCCCTCCTCGCCCTCGGCCAGCTGCCCCGCGTCCGGGCCCACGATCAGGGCGCCGCGCTCCTCGAGCAGGCCCACGTTGACCCGGGTCGCCGGGTGCAGCCACATGCGGTGGTTCATGGCGGGGGCGATGAGCAGCCGCCCGGCGAGCGCGAGCGCGCTCTCCGTCACGACGCTGTCCGCGATGCCGTGCGCGAGCTTCGCGAGCGAGTTGGCGCTCGCCGGCACCACCGCCATCACGCGGGCCGCGCGGGCGGCGTCGAGGTGCGGGTAGATCGGCCCGTTCGGGTCGGGGTCGTCCGTCAGGACGGGCCGGCGGCTGAGGCCGGCGAAGGTCGTCTCGCCGACGAAGCGCCGTGCGGCGTCGGTCATCGCGACCTGCACGCCGATGTCGGCCTTGACGAGGGCGCGCGCGACCTCGCAGGCCCGGTAGGCGGCGATGCCGCCGGTGACGGCGAGGAGGACGGGGGCGGGCCCGTCCGCGGGTGCTACGACTCGGTCGACTCCCACGCGATCTTGTCCGCCGCGACCTCTTCGAGCGCCATCGTCAGGTAGTTCTTCGAGCGCGACTCGACCATCGGGGGCGCGTACTGCCTCTCGGCCACGAACTCGCCCTCGCCGAGCTGGCGGTGGTAGTCGTTCAGCTCGCGGGCCCGCTTGCTCGCCACGAGGACGAGCGCGTACTTCGAGGGCACGACGGCGGTGAGGTCATCGATCTTCGGATGGATCATGGGGTTCGCAGGCGGCTCCGGACGGCGTCGCGCACCATGCGGCGAC
>JBEGMS010000195.1:0-4379 GCA_041182985.1 Actinomycetota bacterium | reverse complement strand
ATCAAGACGCTGGAGTAGGGGATGGTCCGGCTCGTCCTGCGCGGCCTCTCGACCCGCAAGCTGCGCTCCGTCCTGACCGCGGTCGCGATCCTGCTCGGGGTCACGATGATCTCCGGCACGTTCGTGCTGACCGACCAGATCGACCGCGCCTTCGTCCAGATCTTCGAGCAGGGCAACGCCAAGATCGACGTCGTGGTCAAGGACAAGCCGCCGTTCGAGGACCAGCAGACGGAGGTCTACCTCGACGCGGACGTCGTCGACCGGGTCCGGCAGGTCGACGGGGTCGCGCTCGCCGAGCCGTTCCTGCAGGTGCAGGGCTACCTGATCGCCAACGGCGAGCAGCTGGTCAGCCAGGGCGGCGCCCCGAACTTCGTGTTCTCGAGCCTGCCGCAGGAGATGAATCCGTACACGCCGATCGCGGGGCGCCTGCCGGAGGCGAGCGGCGAGGTCGCCGTGGCCAAGGAGATCGCCGAGCAGGGCAAGCTGGAGGTCGGCCAGGCCGCGCAGCTCGCCACGCAGGCGGGCGCGAAGGACGTGACCGTCGTCGGCATCCTGCAGTTCGGCGACGGCACCACGTCGCTCGGCGGCTCCACGTCGGTGATCGCGCCGTTCGCGGACGTGCAGTCCTGGTGGTCGCTCGACGGCAAGGCCAGCTTCATCTACGCGAAGTCCGCCGACGGCGTCTCCGAGGACGAGCTCGCCGACCGCGTGCGCACGGCCCTCGACGACCCGGGGCTGATCGTCCAGACGGCGGCCGAGGACTCGGCCGAGCAGGCCAGCGAGCTCAACGCCCTGATCGGCCGGCTGATCCGCTTCGCGCTGCTCGGCTTCGCGGGCGTGGCGGTGCTCGTCGGCGCCTTCATCATCTTCAACACCTTCTCGATCACGGTCGCCCAGCGCACCCGCGAGTTCGCGATGCTGCGCACGATCGGCGCCAGCCGCCGCCAGATCCTCGGCACCGTCGTCGGCGAGGCGTTCGTGATCGCCCTGATCGCCACCCTCGTGGGGCTGGTGCTCGGCCTCGGCTTCGCGTGGGGCCTGAACCGCGTCTTCGAGCTGGTCGGGTTCGGCCTGCCGGCCACGGGCCTGAGGATGCCCTGGCAGACCGTCGTGGTCTGCCTCGTCGTCGGGGTCGGGGTGACCGTGCTCGCCGCGATCGGCCCGGCGCTGCGCGCCACCCGCATCGCGCCCGTCAGCGCCCTGCGCGAGGGCTCGACGCCGCCGCGCGGCCGGCTCGCCCGCCTGACCCCCGTGATCGGCGTCCTGATCGGCGTCCTCGGCGGCGTCGGCCTCGTGCTCGGCCTGAGCCAGGACTTCGCGACCGCCCAGCGCCTGGCGACGCTCGCGGCCGGCGCCATCGCCGTCTTCATCGGCGTCGCGATCCTGTCGCGCTACATCGTGCGGCCCGTCGTGCACGCGGCCGCCCCGCCGATCACCGCGGTGGCCGGCGGCGTCGGCCGCATCGCCGCCGAGAACGCGGGCCGCAACCCGGCCCGCACCGCCGTCACGGCCGCGGCGCTGATGATCGGCATCGGCCTGGTCGTCTTCGTGACGATCTTCGTCGGGGGCCTCAGGGAGTCGTTCACCGGCGCGATCGACGACTCGCTCGAGTCGGAGCTGATCGTGACCGCACAGGGGTTCGGCAGCCCCCTGCCCGCCGAGACGCTGCCCGCCGTGCGCGGCGTCGAGGGCGTGCAGGTCGCGTCGCCGGTCGGCGGCACGCCCGTGCAGATCGGCCCGGGCACCTTCGCGCTGATCGGCGTCGACCCGACCGACATCGACCAGGTCTACTCGTTCGACTGGGAGGAGGGCGACGACGCCCTGATCGGGCAGCTCGGCGCGGACGGCGCCCTCGTCGAGGCGACCGTGGCCTCCGACCTCGGCGTCGGGGTCGGCGACACGGTCGACGTCGTCTCCATCAACGGCGACCCCGCGTCGTTCGAGGTGCGCGGCCTGTACGTCGACGAGCAGTTCCTCAACGGCGTCACGGTCACGCAGGAGGCGCTCAAGCCGCTCCTCCAGTCCAACGCCACCGGCATCAACACCCTGTTCGTGAAGGTCGCCGACGGCGCCGACGCCGACGCGGTGCAGACCGCGGTCGAGACGGCCCTCGAGCCGTTCCCGACGGCGCAGGTGCAGTCGAACGCCGAGATCAAGGAGCAGATCGAGTCGGGCGTCAACCAGCTCCTGGTGATCTTCTACGCGCTGCTCGCCCTGAGCGTGATCATCTCCCTGTTCGGAATCGTCAACACGCTGGTCCTCTCGATCTTCGAGCGCACCCGCGAGATCGGCATGCTGCGCGCCGTCGGCACGACGCGCCGGCAGCTGCGCCGCATGATCCGCTGGGAGTCCGTGATCACCTCGATCATCGGCGGCGTCCTCGGCGTCCTGATCGGGATCCTGTTCGGCTGGGTCACCGCACGCGGCCTCGAGGCCGAGGGGATCGTGTTCATCCTGCCGATCGGCACGCTCCTGATCTTCCTCGCGCTGTCGATCGTGGCCGGCGTCGTGGCGGCGATCCTGCCGGCGCGCCGCGCCGCGAAGCTCGACGTGCTCGAGGCGCTGCAGTACGAGTAGCCCGGATCGCGGATGATGTCCCGGGCATGGGCACCATCCTCGTCACCGGCGCGACCGGCTTCCTCGGCCAGGCGCTGCTCCCGCGGCTCGTCGCCGCCGGGCACGTCGTGCGCGTCCTCGAGCGCCGGCCGGGCACCGCGCCGGAGGTCGCGGAGCTGGAGCGCGCCACCGGCGACGTCACCGACCCGGGGACCCTGGCCGCCGCCCTCGACGGCGTCGAGCGCGTGATCCACATGGCCGGCCTCGTCTCCCACGCCGAGGCCGACCGCGAGCGGCTGATGCGCGTCAACGTGGGGGGCACCGAGAACGTGCTCGCCGCCGCCCGCGCCGCGGGCGTCGCGCGGGTCGTGCACGTCTCGTCGATCGCGGCCGTCGGCACCACGCCCGACCCGGACCGGCCGCTCGACGAGGAGTCGCCGTACTCGGCGACGGCCGCCTCCTACCCGTACCCGCTGTCGAAGCGCCTCGGCGAGCAGGCGGCCCTGGCCGCCGCAGCCCAGGGGCAGGACGTCACCGTGGCCAACCCGGGGCACGTCCTCGGCCGCGGCGACGTCAACGGCATCTCCACGTTCCACATCCGCAAGATCCTGACCGGCGAGCTGCGGCTGACCCTGCCGGGCGGAATCACCTACGTCGACGTCGGCGACGTCGCCGACGGCGTCGTGCGGGTCATGGACGAGGGTCGGGCGGGGCGCCGCTACATCCTCGGCTCGGAGGACGGCAGCCTCTCGCACATGGAGCTGGCCCGCCGCGTGCTGGCGATCGCCGGGATCGAGCGGCGCATGCTGCCGCTGCCCGGGGCGCCCACGGCGCTCGCCGGCCGGCTCGCCCAGCGGATCGGCATTCCGCTGCCCGTCGAGGCCACGGAGCTCGACGCGGCCCGCCACTGGTGGTACTGCCGCAGCGACCGGGCCATGCACGAGCTCGGCTACGCCCCGCGCCCGATCGACGAGGCCCTGCGGGACACCGTCGACTGGTACCGCGAGCGCGGCGACATCTGACGTGCCGGGTCCCGGGATCGCGCTGCTCTGGATCGCGTCCTTCGCGATCGGCGTCGCGTGGCAGTGGCGCTCGCCGCACACCGCCGCCCCGTGGAACAAGCGGATCTTCAACTTCTACTTCCACTTCTTCGCGCCGGTCGTGGTGCTGTTCGCGTACACGGTGGTGCCCGCGGACGCCGCGACCCTGACCGGTCTCGCCGCCGTCATCGTGGCCTCGTGGATCGTGCTCGGGCTCGGGCTCGCCTACGCGCGGGCCGCGGCCCGCGACCGCGGCGAGCAGGGCGCGCTCGCGCTCGGGAGCGGCTTCACGAACACCGTCACGCTCGGCTACCCGGTGGTCAGCGCCGTGTTCGGGCCGGCCGGCCTCGCCCTGCAGGTCCTATTCGCGCAGTTCATGTACCTGATCCCGATCGTGTCCGTCTCGACGACGATCGCCGCCCACTTCGGCAACGGCACGCGCCCCCGCAGTTGGCAGGGGATCCTGCGCCAGATCGTCAACGTGCCGCTGGTCTTCGCCGTGATCGCGATCGCGATCCGCGCCGCCGGCTTCGACATCGAGCCGTACGTGGCGGCGCCGACCGACTGGGTCGTGTTCCTGATGGGGCCGATCGGGTTCCTCGAGCTCGGGCTCGCGCTGCCGCTCGACCGCATCAGCCACGACCTCGCCGACCTCTGGCGCGGGGCCGTGCCCGTCCTGATGCGGCTCGCGGTCGCGCCGGCGATCCTGTTCGGGATCCACCTCGCGACCGGGATCCACGTGCCGGGCGTGTACTACCTCTCGATCGCGATGCCGGCGGCCTT
>JBEGMS010000194.1:0-4459 GCA_041182985.1 Actinomycetota bacterium | reverse complement strand
TGAAGGAGTGCGGCCCCGAGGGCCCGCCGCAGCTCAACGCCGACGGCTCCCTTCCGGCGGGTGCGGTCCCGTGCCGCCCGGCCGGCGCCGTCCAGTTCGACCAGGCTCCGCCCACGGAGGCCACGAACAAGCTGATGACCCTCGACGTCGAGGTCGACGGCTCGGGTGAGAAGCCCGGCACCTTCGACGTCACGCTCGTCAGGATCGTCAAGGGCATCGGCAAGGCCGCCCGCCAGCAGATGGAGGAGCAGCTGGAGGGCGAGTCGTTCGTCATCTACACGAACGCCTCGTCGAAGTGCTTCGCCGACAAGAAGTCGGATCCGGACGCGATCGCGGACAAGGTCCCGTGCAAGGTCCTGAGCGACGAGGTCGATGACTCGGCCGTCGTCATCAAGGCCACGGTCCAGGCCCGCATGAAGTTCGACAAGACGACCTTCACCCCGACCTTCACGGCGACGAAGATCGTCATCAAGGGCAAGAGCAAGATCTAGGCTCGCGCCCGGCGAATCGCCGTCCCGGGCCCTACGCGGCGACGACGAGGATCGTCTCGAGGCGCGGGTCGCCGCAGTAGCGGATGCTGGTGCCAGCCGCGGCCTCGGCCTGCAGGGCCTCGACGACCGGCCCCTGCACGACCTCTCCCGGCGCGAGCGCCGGGATGCCGGGCGGGTACGGGACGACGGTCTCGGCGGCGATCCGGCCGATCGCCTCGGCGGCCGGCACGCGCACGTGGTCCGCGAAGAAGGCGTCGCGCGGGGTCATCGCGGTCACGGGGTCGACGGTCCACGCGGTCAGGGGCACGAGGTCGCGCGGGGTGCCGCGGTGCTCCTCGATCGCCCGGATGATCTCGTCCGCGAGCCGCTCGACCGTCTCGGCGGTGTCGCCGAGGGTGATCACGGGACAGAAGGTGTCGCGGTCGGCGAACTCGAGCGTGATGCCGCGCTCCTCGAGCACGTCGGCGACGGCGATCCCGTTGGCGCCCGTGCCCACGAGGGACAGCACGATCTTCGTCGGGTCGTGCATCAGGAGCGCCGGGCTGCGCTCGGCGATGTCGGCCCCGACCACGCCGAGGCCCTCGACGGCCCGGAAGCGCTCGCGCGCCCGCTCGGACTCCGTGATCGCGACGTCGAGGAGCTCGCTGCCGCGGTCCTCGAGCAGCGCGCGGGCGCGGTCGATCGAGGCCATGATCCCGCCCGACGGGCTCGTGGTGTGCAGGCCCTCGAAGGCGGCCTCGAGGCGGTCGATGTCGATCCGCTCGCGCTGGGCCAGCACCATCGACGACTGGGTGAAGCCCGTGATGTGCTTGTGCACGCTGGTCACGAGGATGTCGGCGCCGGCCTGCAGCGCGTGCGGCGGCAGCGCGGGGTGGAAGCCGAGGTGCGCGCCCCAGGCGGCGTCGACGGTCAGCGGCACGCCGCGCGCGTGGGCGACCTCCGCGATCGCCGCCACGTCCGAGACGCCGCCGACGTAGCTCGGCTCGATCAGCATCACTCCGCGCGCCTCGGGGTGCGCGTCGAGCGCGGCCGCGATGCGCTCCGGGGGCATCCCGGCGGTGAGGCCCGTCTGCGGGTCGATGTCGGGGCGCACCCAGACGGGCTCCAGCCCGGCGAGGACGAGCCCGAAGAACAGCGACTTGTGCAGCGTGCGCGCGACGACGACCTTGTCGCCGGGCTTGGCCAGCGTGAGGGCGATCGCCATGTTGCCGTGCGACGAGCCCTGCACCGAGAAGCCGCACCAGTCGGCGCCCCACAGCTCGCCGGCCAGCCGCTCGGCGCGGGCCAGGATGCCCGTCGAGCCGTCCAGGGATTCGACGGCCCCGTACAGCGGCAGGTCGATCGCGAGCAGCTCGTCGACGAGGGCCGGGTTGCGCTTGTGGCCCGGCACGGTGAACGGGGTGGCCGGGTCCTCGAGGAAGGCCCGATAGGCGTCGTAGAGGGGTGTGTCGGCCACGGACGGCCTCCGCTGGGTCTCGGGGAGCCGCCCAGACCGCCTCCGTACGCGGGCAGGGCTCCTGCGGCGGAGCCTACCCGAGGCGGCGGCCGGCCCCCGGGTCTGGTACACCCCCCGCATGCGCGTCGTCCTGCAGCGGGTCTCCTCGGCGTCCGTCACGGTCGACGGCGCCGTGGTCGGCGCCGTCGGGCCCGGTCTCGTCGCGCTCGTCGGCGTCGCCGACGGCGATGACGCGGGGGTGGCGGAGCGCGCGGCCGACAAGACGGCGGCGCTGCGGATCTTCCCCGACGCGCAGGGCCGCTTCGACCGCTCCGCGGTCGACTGCGGGGCGGCCGTGCTCGTGGTCAGCCAGTTCACGCTGCTCGCCGACACGCGCAAGGGGAACCGGCCGTCCTTCACGGGCGCGGCCGACCCCGCGATCGCGGCGCCCCTCGTCGAGCGCTACCGCGAGCGGCTCGCCGCCCTCGGCCTCGAGACCGCGACGGGGCGCTTCGGCGCGCACATGCACGTCGAGCTCGTCAACGACGGGCCCGTCACGATCGTCCTCGACGTGACGGCCTGACCGCAGCCCGGCCGTTCGGTCTCTGGTAGCCTTCGGCACGAGCGCGGCGGTGATGCGCTCGGCCGACACGGGCCACGAGCCCGTTTTTTTATGGATCGACGCAGGCGAACGGAGGTGACATGGGCGAGTCGCGCGACATGCAGCAGGCCGTCGAGGAGCTGATCGCCGCTGCGCGTCCGGACGTCTACGTCTGGGACGTCACGGCCGACCCCGGCCATGGGCTCCTGCGCGTCATGATCGACGTCGAGGGCGGCGTCTCGCTCGAGCTGTGCGAGGAGGTCACGCGCCTCCTCGGGCCGCTGCGCGAGGAGTGGGCGCTCGAGGTGTCGTCGCCCGGCCTCGACCGCCGGCTGACGCGCCCGGACCACTTCGCGCGCTCGATGGGCCGCGAGGCCCAGTTCGTCCTGCGCGTCCCGGTCGCCGGCCGCGACGCCTTCGACGGCGTCATCGCGGCGGCGGGCGACGACCACTGCACGGTGGAGACCGGCGGCGAGCGCCTCGAGGTGCCGTACGCCGACATCAAGAAGACAACCCTGATCTGGAAGCTGGTGAAGGCGCTATGAGCAAGGAGATCCTGGAAGCGGTCCGCGAGCTCGAGCTGCAGAAGTCCATCGACGCCGAGATGCTGCTGGTGGCGCTCGAGGAGGCCCTCGGAGCCGCGTACCGCAAGACCCCCGAGTCGCAGGGCAAGCACGCGCGCGTCACGATCGACCGCGAGACGGGCGACTTCCGCGTCATGCAGATCGACGCGGACGACGACACCCTCGAGGGCCTCGGGCTGCTCGAGTACCCGCTGCCGCCCGAGATGAGCGAGCTGCCGGCCGAGCCGGAGCGCCCGCGCCGCGAGCGGCCCGCGTTCTACATCCGCGCCGACCGCGACGAGGCCCTGCCCGACAACGAGCCCGAGCCCATCATCCAGTGGGACAAGCTCGCCGAGCACGGGATCCACGAGTACGACGCGACCCCGAACAACTTCGGCCGCATCGCCGCGCAGACCGCCAAGCAGGTGATCCTGCAGCGGATCCGCGAGATCGAGCGCGACATGATGTTCGAGGAGTACCAGGACCGCGTGGGCGACGTCGTGACCGGCATCGTCCAGCAGGCGGACAACCGCTACTGCCTCGTCGACCTCGGCCGCGTCGAGGCGCTCCTGCCGGGCTCCGAGCAGGTGCCGGGCGAGCGCTACGAGCACGGCGCCCGCATCAAGGCCGTGATCATCGAGGTCCGCAACGGCACGCGCGGCCCGCAGATCGTGCTGTCGCGCCGCTCGGAGGAGATGATCCGGGAGATGTTCACCCTCGAGGTGCCCGAGATCGCCGACGGGCTCGTCGAGATCCGCCAGGTCGCCCGCGAGGCCGGCTACCGCGCCAAGATCGCCGTCGAGTCGAAGGTGCAGGGCGTCGACCCGGTCGGCGCCTGCGTCGGCCCGCGCGGCTCGCGCGTCCGCATGGTCGTGGGCGAGCTCCGCGGCGAGAAGATCGACATCATCCCGTGGAACGACGAGCCCGCCCGCTTCATCGCCAAGGCGCTCGCCCCGGCGCGCGTCCGCGAGGTCCTCGTCGACGACGACAGCATGCAGGCCACGGTCATCGTGCCCGACGACCAGCTGTCCCTGGCCATCGGGCGCGAGGGCCAGAACGCCCGCCTCGCCGCCAAGCTGACCGGCTGGCGCATCGACATCAAGTCGGAGACCGAGTTCGCGATGGAGGGCGACGAGGAGTACGCCGGCGCGGACACCGTCGCCCGCTACCTCGAGGCCCGCGGCTACGACGAGCGCATGATGAAGGCGATCCTCAAGGAGGGCCGCCTCTCCATCAACGGCATCGTCGTGCGCCGCTACGAGCGCCTCGTCGGCCCGCAGGACGTCGTCACGATCGACGGCGACGAGCTCGGCCCGCCGACCGTCCAGCTGCCGCCGCGGGAGGAGCCGGCCGCGGCCATCGCCGAGGA
>JBEGMS010000193.1:0-2560 GCA_041182985.1 Actinomycetota bacterium | reverse complement strand
ACGCCGTCCTCGACGAGGGTCCCCGCCACCAGGGCATGTCGGCGCTCGTCGACCTCGTCGCACGCCGCCCGGCCTGAGACCCGCCCGTCAGGTGCTGAGGAAGCGGTGCCACCGGCGCAGGTGCGCGAGCTGGTCGGCCTCGGCCTCCGTCAGGCCGCCGACCTCGCGCTCGGCGAGCTCGGCCTCGCGCTCCCGCAGCTGCCGATGCATCGATGCGCGCACGGCCATGAAGTCGCCACCGGCGGCCTCGATGCCCGTCCGCGTCTCGTGCATGCGGACCCCGAAGCCCCCGTCCGTGGTCTCGCACTCGTAGGCGATCGGCCCCTGGACGATCGTGACCATCTCGTACTCGCGCGAGCCCGGCAACCGGCACTTGAACGGCGTGCCGACCGGCAGCGACGAGGAGTAGGCGAGGATCTTCCTATGCCGCATCGGCTTCCCCTGGCGGATCGAGCGGCCCGAGAGCGCGATTGAGGTCGACCAGCATGCCCATGATGATAGAGCGCGGCAGTCGCACCGGATTCCCGCCCTTCCGCAGCGCCCGCCCCTCGCCTACGATCCCCGCAAACGTCCTTGGAGGAGAGGATTCCCAGATGAGCGCCGACGTCGCCTACCCGCACCTGCTCAGCCCGCTGAGGATCGGCTCGACCGAGGTGCGCAACCGCGTCATGCAGACGGCGCACGCGAAGATGTACTCGCAGAACGGGCACGACTCGCAGCGCGACATCGACTACCAGGTGGCGCGCGCCAAGGGCGGCGCGGGCCTCCTGATCACCGGCAACCGGCTGGTGCACCCCACCTCCACGACGGGCAACCAGCGCTTCATGTGGGCGTACCTGAAGGACGCCGTCAAGACGAACCGACGCCTGACGGGCGCCGTGCACGAGCACGGCGCGCGCATCTTCGAGCAGCTCAACCACTTCGGCGGCAACGCCACCTCCGACTCGGCCGACGACATCCGCGTCCTGTGGGGCCCCTCGAACGTGAAGAGCCCCTCCTACGGCGAGATGCCGAAGGCGATGGAGCAGGCCGACATCGACGAGCTCATCGAGTGGTGGGCGCTCTGCGCCGAGCTCAGCCGGGAGGGCGGCTTCGACGGCACCGAGGTGCACATCTCGCACTCGTACCTGCTGCACCAGTTCTGGTCGCCGCTGTACAACAAGCGCGACGACGCGTACGGCGGCTCGATGGAGAACCGCCTGCGCCTGACGCGCGAGGTGCTCGACGCGATCCGCGCCCGCGTGGGCGACGACTGGACCGTCGGGATCCGGCTCAGCCTGCACGACTTCATGCCGGGCGGGCTGACCGACCAGGACGCCGTCGAGGCGGCCCTGCACCTGCAGGAGCAGTGCCGGATCGACTACATCAACGTCTCGGCGGCCGGTTACCACAACATCCACATGGCCATGCAGCCCTCCGACGAGCCCGACGGCTACCTCGTGGAGATGACCGCCAAGGTCAAGGCGGTCTCCGAGGTGCCGGTCTTCACGGTCGGCGGCATCAAGGACCCGGCGCTCGCCGACGAGATCGTGGCCACCGGCAAGGCCGACATGGTGGCCATGACGCGCGCCCTGATCGCCGACCCCGAGTTCGCCAACAAGGCCGCGGCCGGGAAGGCCGACGAGATCGTGCACTGCATCCGCGGCAACCAGGGCTGCATCGGCCGCATCTACAAGGGCTTCCCGGTCTCCTGCACCGTCAACCCGGTGACGGGCCGCGAGGGCCGCTTCGGCGAGCTGCCGCCCGCCGAGGACCCGGGCCGCTGGGTCGTGGTCGGCGGCGGCGCCGCCGGCATGAAGGCCGCCGACACGCTCGCCAAGCGCGGCCACGAGGCGATCCTGCTCGAGCGCGACGCCGTCCTCGGCGGCCAGCTCAACCTCGTCACGCAGACGCCGGGCCGGCACATGTGGAAGGTCGTCACCCGCGATCTCGAGGTGCAGATGGGGCTCGGTGGCGTCGACGTGCGCCGCGGGACCCGGGCCACCCCCGAGCTGATCGCCGAGCTCGACCCCGACGGCGTGATCGTGGCCACCGGCGCCCTGCCCACCCGCACGGGCTTCACGAGCGTGTTCCCGATGGTGGACGCGATCCCGGGGATCGCCACGGCCAACGCGCTCACCCTCTGGGAGGCGATCGACGGCACGAAGGCGGCCACGGGCCGCGTCGTCCTGCTCGACGACGACGGCTCGCGCACCGCCGCGGGCGCCGCCGAGGTCCTGCTCGACCGGGGCCTCCAGGTCCACGTCGCCACCCGCTGGAACCAGCTCTTCCCGTTCACGCTCGGCGGCCTCGACATGGCCACCCTCTACGAGCGCCTCTTCCGCAAGGGGCTGACCTACTCGATCAACCACTGGGCGGCCGGCATCGACGGCACCCGGGTCGAGATGGTCAACCTCTACACGGGCGAGCCCGAGGCGCCCCTCCACGCCGACACCGTCGTCGTCACGGGCGCCAAGCCCGACGACGCCCTCTACCTCGAGCTGGCCGCCAGCCGGGAGAACGTGCACCGGGTCGGCGATTGCGTCGCCGTGCGCAAGCTCGACCACGCGATCTACGAGGG